>CAZFUH010000341.1:0-4172 GCA_964522235.1 uncultured Rhodanobacteraceae bacterium | reverse complement strand
GGCCATGGTGACGTCGATCTGCGGCTCTTCCTCGCGCGGCGTCACCAGCACCGCGAACAAGCCGAGCAACAGACCGGCGAGTGCCAGCACCGGTGTCAGCGGATTGTCCTGGAAGACGCGGGCGAGACGGCCGGAGATGCCCATGCCCGGCCCGCTCATGGCTGCCTGCCGCTACGTTCGGCCAGCCAGGCCAGCGCGACGCCGGGATCGACGGCGACGCGTTCGCCGGGCACCAGGCCGGACAGCACCTCCACCTGGTCGTCATGACGATGGCCGACGCGGATCTGCCGCAACACTACGCGGCCCTGGTCATCGACGACATAGACCGCGATCACTTCGCTGCGGCGAACCAGGCTCGCCGCCGGCAGCAACACACGCTCGCCTTCGCCGATCGCGAACGCGACCTTGGCAATCATGCCCGGATGCAGGCCGGTATGGATCTCGGGCAGCTCGACCCGAACGCGAAAACTATGGCTGTCCGGATCAGCGTACGGAAACACCACCACCCGTTCGGCGGCGATGCGGCGGTTGTCGTCCAGCAGCACCCAGGCCTGGCCACGTTCGCGGATTGCTTCGACATCGCTTTGCGGCACTTCGACCTGGATGCGCAGGCGTTCCAGCGACAGACCGGATACCAGGGGCTGACCGGCCTGGATCGACTCGCCGATCTCGACATGGCGCTCGGTCAAAATACCCGAGTACGGGGCTCGGATCACGGTGTAGTCGACTTGCTCGCCCGCTTCGCGCACAGCCGCGCGCGCGGACTCCAGCTGGGCGCGGGCAGCATCGCGTCGGGCGGTCGCCTGGTCGAGCTGACTGCGCGCAACCAGTCGTCGCTCATAGACCTCGGCGATTCGCTGGTACTCGGCCTCGGCTTCGGTGTACGCAGCCTGGGCTGCGTTCAGCGCTGCCTGTGCCTGGCGCTCACCACTGCGCTGCTCAACGTCGGTGAAGCGGACGACGATCTCGCCGGCCTCGACATAGTCGTTGACGTCGTACGGCAACTCCAGCACCCGGCCGCGCGTCTGCGCTGACAAGGTTGCCTGGTGTACGGCCTCGACCACGCCATCCCAGACCCGTTCGCGTGATGCCCTGGTCTTTTCGACGGTCACCGTCGCGAATTGTGGCAATGCTGCAGCCGGCCCGGACGGCGGCGGTTGCTGGGCGCACGCCGCCAGAACGAGGATCATCGCTGTGGCCGGGATCCGGGCGGACATGGTGTTCATCGTGCCCTACTTGAACGCACAACCAGGACGCAGTCCGAACAATGCCAGGATCTTGGCCGCAGGACAGAAGCCAGTGAACGCGGACTGCAACAGGTTCAGACCGACGAAGACGGTGAACAGCAGCCACCATGGGCTGACGAAGTGCGCGAGGGCGACGCTGACAAGAATCATGAGGCCGGCGAAGGCGAAAACGGCGCGGTCGAGGTTCATCGTCATTCTCCTGGGACAGTTGAGTGCGATTGCTTGAACTTACATTAGATATTGCTTATATTAGGGTCTTCTAAGCTAAAGTCAAGCGTCCGATCCATGCCGACCGAAGCCACTCGATCTTGGTGTACTGTCAAGAGCGTCGTTGCGCGGAGGTCTCCGTTCCTGGCCGGGATCGGGGCCAATGAGGTTGTTGCCGAGGACCTGCGTCCGCACCGTGACGTTGGCGGCCGCAAGCAACAGTGCAAAGACTAAGGATGCCGACATGGCCGCTGCCCAGCTCGACCCCGATGCCATGCGCGAACACGCCGACGAGGCGGTGCGTCTGCTCAAGGCGCTCGCAAACCAGAAGCGATTGATGATTCTGTGCGCTCTGGTCGAGTGCGAGCGCAGCGTCAGCGAAATCAACCAACTGGTCGAACTGAGCCAGTCCGCGCTGTCGCAGCATCTGGCTCTGCTGCGAGAACAGGGACTAGTCGAAACGCGACGCGAAGCGCAGACGATCTACTATCGTCTCGCGTCCGGCCCGGTACACGCATTGATCGGCACCTTGCACACGATCTATTGCGCGCATGACGGCTGAAGAGTCCTCGGCGTGTGGCTTCGGCTACGGTCCAGGCGTGGATCCAAAGCTCAGGAAACGGCCGGCCGGCACGGATGTCTCGTATTCGGGCGGCTGTCATACTCAAGGCCGATGATTGGACAGAGCACCGGCCACCGCGATTGTGCAACGCTCGAGGCAGCAGTCGATGCCCTGGTTGAACGCTGTGGGCCTGACCTGATCCTGGCAGCGCCTCTGGGTCTGGGCAAGCCGCACCGGCTGTTGAATGCGCTCTATCGACGTGTTGCCGACCATCCCGAACTGTCGCTGCACTTGCTGACGGCCTTGTCGCTGACGCCGCCGCCGGCCGGCTCGGGCCTGCAACGGCGCTTTATGGCACCGTTTCTGCAGCGTCATTTCGGCGATGACTTCCCGATCCTGGACTACGCCCGGGCGCTGGCCCGCGATGCCCTGCCGGACAATGTTCGTATCGAGGAGTTCTATCAGCAGTCCGGCGCCCTGCTCGGCTCGTCGCAGGCGCAGCGCCACTATGCCAGCCTGAACTACACCCACGTCGCAGGTATCGTTGCCGAACGTGGCGCCAACGGTCTGGTACAAAAAGTCGCGCGCGAACCCGGCGGCGAACGCTTGTCGCTGAGCTGCAACCCCGATCTGAGCTTTGATTTTCTCGATGCCGTGCTGAGGCTGGGCCGCGCGCGGCCCTTCCTGGTCGCCGAGGTCGATCCGCAACTGCCGTGGTTGGACGGACCGTGTGCGGTCGACGCCAGCTTCTTCGATCTGGTCGTCGATCCACCGCCACCACACCCAAAGCTGTTTGCCTTGCCGCGGCAACCGGTGTCCGATGCCGACCACGCGATCGGTCTGTATGCCAGCACCCTGGTACGCGATGGCGGCACGATCCAGATCGGAATCGGTTCGCTCGCCGACGCACTCAGCAACGCTCTGGTGCTGAGGCATACCCGCAACGCCGAATATCTCGCGGTCCTGGAAGCGCTTTCGCCGGGCTTGCCGGCACGTCCCCTGGTGCGCGCGATCGGGGGCACCGAACCGTTCCGGCTCGGCCTGTTCGGCGCCAGCGAGATGGTCAATGACGGATTCCGTGCGCTTGCCGAGGCCGGCATCTTGCAGCGCCGCGTCGTCGATGACCTGGAAGCGATGCGCCGGCTCAACCGCGGCGACGCCGACGCCCAGGACCTCGCGCTCAGCCAGCGCGAGGGACGCTGGCTGGACGGCGCGTTCTATCTGGGAACGACCGATCTGTACCGCTGGCTACGCGAGCTGCCGCCGGAGCAGGCACGCGGCCTGCGTATGACCCGGGTCTCGGAAATCAACCAGCTGTATGGGGGCAAAGAGCAACTGGAGCGCGAGCAACGCCGCGATGCCCGCTTCTTCAATACCTGCATGATGATGACCGCCCTCGGTGCAGCGGTCTCCGATACCCTGGATGACGGTCGCGTGGTATCGGGTGTCGGTGGCCAATACAACTTCGTTGCGATGGCGCATGCGCTCGATGACGGTCGCTCGGTGCTGATGTGCCGGGCGACACGTCAACGCAACGGTCGGCGCCAAAGCAATATGCGCTGGAACTATGGCCAGACGACGATTCCGCGGCATCTGCGCGACATTGCGATCACCGAGTACGGTATCGCCGATCTACGCGGCGCCTGCGACGAGGATTGCGTGATCGCCAGTATTGGCATCACCGACGTCGATTTCCAGTCCGCCTTGATCGAGCAGGCGCAGGCCTCCGGAAAGCTGCGTCGTGATTTCAAAGCGCCCAGTTCGGTGCGCGACAATTGTCACGAGCGTTTGACGCAATGTCTTCACCAGTTCCGGGGCAACGGCCTGCTTCCCGACTATCCGCTCGGCAGCGATTTCACCGCTGCCGAACAGGATCTGGTCCGTGCCCTTGGCTGGCTGACCGCACGCACCGGCAACCGCTTCGACAAGCTGACAACTATGATCAAGGCAATGCTGCCGCTGTCGGGGCGAACCGACGCCGACACCACGGCGGCTTTGCAGCGCATGGATCTGCACGCTCCGCGCGGACTGCAACAGCGCCTGCAGCGGCGGCTGCTGCGATTTGCCCTGGCCAGATCCCGGAACTGAACGACGATCACATCCAGGTTGTGACACGTTCAACAAGAACGTGAAGAAAACCCTTTGGCAAATCTCCA
>CAZFUH010000340.1:0-4194 GCA_964522235.1 uncultured Rhodanobacteraceae bacterium | reverse complement strand
CGCCGGCCAGGGGATCGCCGGCGAAGTACGGTGCCAGCAGTGCGGTCGCGGTCGCGGCGAGATCGTTGGCGGCAGCGATGGCGTCGACGTCGGCCCGGAGGTGATGTGCCGGCACATAGAGGCCGCCGTCGCTGGCCAGGCCGGCGGCGATGGCGTCCGACAGACCGTTTGGGGCGCCGCCGCCACGGGTGCTGACGAAGTCAACCGGCATGATCGGCTCCCCAGGCAAGCCCTGCCCGGGCGTCGGTCGCCAGCAACGCGTTCCTGATTTCCCTTGGACCACTCACGCAATGACGCCACTGCGAGCGAGCGTAAACAACGACAGCAATCATTCGACCGACTCCAACTGCGCGCCGGGACCGGCCACCGGCGACACCCAGGTCTGACAGACGTAGCCGCCGGCCTCGAATGCGCCAGCCATCGCGGCTGCGCCCTGCCCGGCTGCCGTCGCGCCGCGGAACCAGCCGAACACACTCGGACCGGCGCCACTGATGCTCGCTCCCAGCGCGCCGGCATCGAGTGCCGCGCGCTGTACTTCGGTAAACCCGGGAATCAACGGCGCCCGCCGCGGTTCGACCAGGTGGTCGCGCAGACCGGCGGCAATCAGCGCGAAATCGCCGCGCTGGACGCCAAGCAGCACCAGGGCCAGAGCCTCGCTTTGGCGCACGAAGTCGGCGAGCCGATACGGTTCGCGCAGCACTTCCCGCGCGCGCCGGGTCTCCAGTCGTTGCCGCGGGTGCGCCAGCGCGCAGTAGAGATCTTCGGGAACCGGAATCGTCAGCAGCCGGTCGGCGGTCGCCAGCACCAGACCGCCGAGCAGCTGCGGCCCGAGATTGTCACCATGCCGGGCTCCGGACGCGACCGCCTCGCCATCGAGCGCATACGGGTACAGGGCCTCGACCGGCAACGGCCGCGGCAACAGGGCGTTGCACGCCACCAGCGCAGCCACCGCCGAGGCCGCCGATCCGCCCATGCCGGCGCTGAGCGGTATGCCCTTGACGAGGTGCAATTCGATGCCCAGGTCGGGTGCGTTGGCGTCGAGCAGGGCCTGGACGGCACGGCCGGCGGTGTTGTCGGCGACCGTGGTCGGCAGCGGCGAGTCGGTACCTTCGATTGCGCTGATGACGACTCCGCGGCGATCACCGCGACTGGCGATCACGCGGTCAACCGGACCGGCGATGCTGTGCCCGAGCAGATCGAAGCCGACGGCGGCATTGCCGACCGAGGCCGGTGCGCTGGCGATGGCACGGATTGCGGTCATGGCATCGATCCTGATCCGACCCAGCGAAGATCGCCACCCACCGTTCGCTCGAAGCGATGGAATTGGCGATCCGATGCCTTCTGCCTTGGACCCGGCGAAGCGTTCACAGCCGCGCGCCAAGACCGGCGCAGACGCGCAGCAGGTCGGCGAACACGCCGGCGGCGGTAACCTCCGGCCCGGCGCCTGGACCGCGCACGATCAGCGGATTGTCGTGATAACGCCGGGTTCGGAACTGGATGATGTTGTCGGTCAGGGCCAGGTGCGCAAAGGCGTGATCGGCCGGCAGTTCGGCGATGCCGACGGTGGCCCGGCCGTCGGCACCCAGGTGGGCGACGTGCCGCAGGACCGCGCCATTGGCCTGCGCCCGCTGCAAGCGTTGCGCCATGACCTGATCGAGCTCGCCGACCTGCTCCAGGAACGCTTCGCGCGACAGCGAACGCAAGCCTTCTGGCACCAGCGATTCGATCTCGACGTCGTCCAGATTCAGGGCCAAGCCGGTCTCACGAGCCAGGATGACCAGCTTGCGTGCGACATCGACGCCACCCAGGTCGTCGCGCGGGTCCGGTTCGGTATAGCCCAGCTCACGCGCCTCCAGAACCAGCTCGGAGAACGCAATGCGGCCGTCATAGCGGTTGAACAGCCAGGCCAGGGTGCCGGACAGAATGCCTTCGATGGCGAGTATCTGATCGCCGGTATCGAGCAGATCGCGCAGGGTCGAAATCACCGGCAGGCCGGCGCCGACCGTGGCCTCATAGCGGAAACGGCTGAGGCCGGCGGTCTGTGCAGCGCGGATGGCGCGATAGCGCTCGGCGTCGCCACTGCCGGCCTGCTTGTTCGGCGTGATGACATGGATGCCGCGCGCGAGCCAGTCCGGATAGTGGTCGGCGATTGCGCCGCTGGCACTGAGGTCGACGATCACCGCATGCGGCAGGTGCGCCGCGTCGACGTGTTCGGCCAACCACGCCAGGTCGTTGCCATCGCCGGACGCGCTGAGCGCCTCGCGCCAACCGGAAAGATCGAGCTCGCCGTCGGCCAGCAACATGCGCCGGCTGTCGGCAATCGCGCGCACGCGCAGATCCAGGTTCGAGCGCTCGCGCAGACCGTCACGAGCCGCGGCGAGCTGGTCCAGAAACACGCGGCCGACGTTGCCCGGCCCAACCACTCCGATCGACACCGTCTGCGCCGACAGGAAAAATCCGGCGTGCACGGCGCGCAGCGCACGAGCGGCGTCGTCAGCGGCGATCGCGACCGAAATATTGCGCTCGGACGCACCCTGGGCGATGGCACGGACATTGACGCCGGCCCGGGCCAGGGAATGGAACAACCGGGCCGCAATGCCCGGCGTGCCGGCCATGCCGTCGCCGACGATCGCCAGCACGGCGATGTCCGGCGTCGATGATACCGCCTGGATCGCACCCGCCGTCAGCTCGGCCGTGAACGCGCGCCGCAGCGCCGCGACCGCGACTTCGGCCTGGGCGCGGCGAACGACACTGCAGATCGAGTGCTCGGAGCTGCCCTGCGAAATCATCACCACCGACACGCCGGCATCGTGCAAGGCGCCGAACACCCGTTCGGCAGTGCCCGGCACACCGATCATGCCGGCACCTTCCAGATTCACCAGGGCAAGATCGGCGATCGTCGTCATGCCCTTGACCGGCGGTTGCGGCGTTGCCGCCGCTTCGATCCGGCTGCCTGGGTGCTGCGGGTTGAAGGTATTGCGGATGATGATCGGCAGACCGCGCGCAATCGCCGGCGACAAGGTCTGGGGATGGATCACCTTGGCGCCGAAGTAGGCCAGCTCACAGGCTTCGTCGTAGCTGAGCCGATCCAGCAGCACGGCCTCGGGGACCAGACGCGGATCGGCCGACAGCACGCCGTCGACATCGGTCCAGATATGCAGCTCGGCAGCATCGAACAGATCGGCAAAGATGGCGCCGGAGTAGTCGCTGCCATTGCGACCCAGGGTGGTGATCCGGCCATCGACCAGGCGGGCGACAAAGCCGGTGACGATCACGCACGAAACCGGGTTCGCGGCCCGCCATGCCGCCAGCCGCTCCCGGGTCACCGCGTCCTCGACGACCCGACCCAGTTCGGTCTCACGCACGACCAGCACCTCGCGCGCGTCCAGACGGGCAACCTGCCGGCCCTGGGCCAGCATCAGCCGGGTCAGCAGCGCCGATGACAGCACTTCACCCAGACCCTGGACGAAGTCCAGGGCCTCACGCGACAGCGCCCCGAGCAGCGCCTGACCATGCAGCAGATCGGCCAGATCGATGAACGCGGTCTCGAGCCAGGCAAGATCAACGTCGGCACCGAGCAACTCGACGGCCGTGTCGCGGTGCCGCTGCGCCAGCGCGTCGAGCTCGTCGCGCCAGCCGTCGACACCGTGGCTGGCACGGGTGACCAGGGCGGTCAGGGCATCGGTGACGCCATGCAGTGCCGAGACGACGACGACCTGCGCCGGGTCTTCGCGTTGCGCGAGTACCTGCGCGACGTGACCAATGCGTGTCGCATCGGCCATCGACGTGCCCCCGAACTTGTGTGCGATCCAGCCTGCGGCCACGGACTCCCCCTGTGTTGCTGCGTTGCAGCACCGCACTATGCCCGAACGCGACAGAAAGCTGAAGTACGGCTTGGTATGGATTTCGTGCCGGCGCACCACGGCGCTCGCGTGAGCACTACATCGCCGATAATTGCCGGATGACGTTTCGCATCCTGGTCCTTGGCGGCTACGGCAATTTCGGTACCCGCATCGTCCGCCGCCTCGCCGATCTGGACGACGTGATGGTTCTGGTCGCCGGTCGCAGCGACCCGCGGGCTCGCGCTTTGTGCGACCGCCTCGGCGATCGCCGTGCGCAGCTTTCGCCGCTGCCGCTGGATATCGAACAGCCGGACTTTCCGCAGTTGCTGGCCGGCCTGAACCCGAATCTGGT
>CAZFUH010000339.1:0-4222 GCA_964522235.1 uncultured Rhodanobacteraceae bacterium | reverse complement strand
CGACCTCCTCGTCGATCACCGTCTCCGGCAGGCGGAAGCGCGGCACCTGGGTGCGCATGAAACCACCGGCCTTCGGATCGGCCTCGAACACGGTGACGTGGTAGCCGAGCGGCGCCAGGTCACGGGCAACGGTCAACGACGCCGGGCCGCCGCCGATGCAGGCGACGCGCTTGCCGTTGCGGCGTGTGGCCGGTGCCGGCATCCGTGCGGCGACGTCACCCTTGAGGTCGGCGGCCACCCGCTTCAAGCGACAGATCGCCACCGGCTCCGGCTTCTCGCCATTGCCTTCCTCGACCCGGCCGCGCCGGCACGCCGGCTCGCACGGCCGGTCGCAGGTGCGGCCGAGAATGCCGGGAAAGACATTGCTGCGCCAATTGACCATATAGGCGTCGGCATAACGGCCGGCGGCGATCAGGCGGATGTACTCGGGGACCGGCGTGTGCGCTGGGCAAGCCCATTGGCAATCCACGACCTTGTGAAAATAGTCGGGATTTCGAATATCCGTCGGGTCCACGCCCACCTCCTGGCCAGCCGCGACAGCTGGCTGCGCGTGGGCGGTTCCCACGTGCCTGGCTGGCCGTCTGCCCGGAGTCTAGCCTTCTCACAGCCGGCGTCATGCTGCACCGCAACGTTGAGGCCAAGCTCGGGTGGTTGCAGACCGGTGGCCGCCACCGCAATGGCGCGCCGAGACCGTGCCGCGCCCAACCCACGCACCGCCCGCACCCCCCACCCTTGGTAGAGTCGAGCTTGCTCGACTTCAGCGCCTGCGCTGCTCTTGTAGAGTCGAGCTTGCTCGACTTCAGCACCGCAGACGGAGCGAGCGGCCTCACGCCCGCAAAGCGCAGCAAGCTGCGGCTGATGAGCTGCCCGGCTGCACACCATGAAAAAATTACATCCTTGATTCTTGTTCAGCCGCCGGCACGGTTTCTTGACTTCGGCGATGGCAGACTGATCGCCATGTTGAATCCGACGCCACTGCCCTCTGATCCTTGGTTCGTCCGCGGCGAGCGCCTGTATCCGGTTCGCCCGTGTTCGGACTGGGATCTGGTCGTCGGCGATGGCCCGGTGATCGCCACGGCCATCCACGACGGCCATGCCGTACGCGAATCCTTGCGTTCGTACCTCGCCATCGAACCAGAGCAGCGCCGCCGTGAAGAAGATCCGCTGACCGGCCTGCTCACCGAGGTCGGCGACGTTCGCATCCGCGCGCGCTACTCCCGTTTCCAGGTCGATCTCAACCGGCCGCGCAAACTCGCGGTCGCGCGCACGCCGGCCGACACCTGGGGATTGACCGTCTGGCGCGAACCGTTGCCGGCGCAGGAACGCCTGCGGTCGCTCGACGAGTACGACCGCTTCTACGCGATGATCGCCGAGCTGATCGAGCATCAGCTCGAACGCTGGGGCTGCGCCCTGATCATCGATCTGCACAGCTACAACCATCGTCGCGATGGCCCGACCGAGGCGCCCGCCCCGCTCCAGGACAATCCCGACATCGAGCTCGGCGTGACCACGCTGGATCACCAGCGCTGGGGCTGGGTCGCGAACCGCTTCGCCGAGGTACTGCGCGCGCAGCCGGTGAACGGCCATCTTCCGGACGTGCGCACCAACGTGCGCTTCCCCACCGGCGGCTACTTTCCCGAGTGGCTGTACGCGACCTGGGGCGAGCGCGTCTGCGTGATCTCGCCGGAATACAAGAAGGTGTTCATGGATGAATGGAGCGGCCAGGTCGACATCGCCGCGATCGAGGCCCTTCGAGAAGGCCTGCAGACAGCCGTCGACGCGGTTCGGCAGGCCTTTCTGCCATGTCGATGACGACAGCGCGATTGCGGCCATTGCCGCCGATCGCGGCCCGGGTCGACGCCGAACTGGCGCAGCTGGACATGGAAGTCGACTGGTTGCTGGCGCTGTCGCCGATCGACAACGACGCGCTCCGGCGGGCATTCGAGAACAGCGGCCGACGCTCGCTGCCGGCGCTGCACTACCACGACCCGGTCCTGGATCTGCGTGCCACGCGCGAACGACTGCTGGCGCTGCCAGTCGACGACATCGAATCCCCGTTGCTGTCCGGACTGCTGGCCGAGAAGCAGCGCGAGATCGATCGCCAGATCGAGCTGATCCGTCTGCGCGACACCGATGGCTTCGTCAATGCCAGCCTCGACCTGTTCGGCGGCGTCGAGCCGCCCCTGCTGGACCTGGCCGAGACCATTCTCAACACGGTCGACAGCGGGCCGCCGCTACCCGCCGATGCCGGGATCGACGAAGTCCTGGCCGCGACCGAAGCGGAACTGGACTGGTACCGGCAGCGCGCTCCGGATTTCACCGCCGAGGTCGTCGTCGATGTCGATCTGAATTCGTGGCTGATGGTCTCGCACGGCGTGTTCTACATCAATGGCGGCATCCGCCTGCCGCAGGCGCGCGTGCAGCCGCTGATCCAGCATGAAGTCGGCACCCACATCGTCACCCGGCACAACGGCCGCCAGCAGGCACTGAAGCAACTGGAGGTCGGACTGGCGCACTACGACGCGCTGCAGGAAGGGTTGGGCGTGCTCGCGGAATTCGTCGCCGGCTACCTGCCGGCGCAACGGCTGCGGGTACTCGCGGCGCGCGTCGTCGCGGTCGAGCTGGCGATCCATGGCGAGGCGGTGCCGGCGATCTTCGATCACCTGCACCATACGCTGGGCCTGGACACCGAGGACGCTTTCGATGTCGCCGTGCGCGCCGTTCGTGGCGGCGGCCTGACCAAGGACGCGGTCTATCTTCGCGGTCTGCGCGACCTGCTCGACCATCTTCGCCATGGCGCCGATTTCGAGCCGCTGTTCGCCGGCAAGTTCGCGCTGTCCCATCTCGTCGTGCTCGATCAGCTGATCGAAGCCGACTGGGTCGCCGCGCCCGAACTGCTGCCACGCTACTGCCATGCATCGGAGTTCCAGCAGCAACTGGAACGCTGCCGAACGCTGGACATCGACCAGTTGTTTCACAAGGAACCCCAGGCATGAACCCTCCAAACCGGTATTTTCATCCGCCCGATCACCGGCATCGATGCCGCGCAGACCGGCCCCGCGCAGTGGCCGGGAGCTGAGCCATGAGCACCCGCATCAAACTCGGCTTCGTCATCAACCGGATGGCGACGGAGAAGAACAACTACACGACCATCCGACTTGCGCGCAAGGCGATCGACCGTGGCCATCAGGTGGCGCTGATCGAACTGGGCAATTTCATCTACGACATCGACGGATCGATCCGCGCGCTCGCCCATGTGCCACGGCTTGAGCACTACGACGACGACGATGCCCTGCTCGCCGATCTGCAGGCCAAGGACTTCGAACCGCAACGCATCGCCGTCGACGAACTCGACGTGCTGATGCTGCGCAGCGATCCGGCCGACGAACTCAACGACCGTCCGTGGGCGCCGAACAGCGGTCTGTTGTTCGCGCAGCTGGCGGCGCTCAAGCATGTCATCGTGCTCAACGATCCGACCCATCTCACCGACGCGTCGAACAAGACCTACTTCCAGCATTTTCCCGAAGAACTGCGCCCGGTCACCTGCATCACCATGGATCCACAGGTGATCAAGGATTTCATCCGCGACCACGACGGCTGCGGCGTGATCAAGCCCTTGCAAGGCTCCGGCGGCCAGAGCGTGTTCGTGGTCACACCCGACAGCCAGGGCAATCTGAACCAGATGATCGAAGCGGTGATCCGGGACGGCTATGCCATCGTCCAGGAGTATCTGCCGAAGGCTGCCGAGGGCGATCTGCGCCTGTTGACCTTGAACGGCCGGCCGCTGCAGGTCGAGGGCCGCTACGCCTGTTTCCGCCGCTACAACGACAATGGCGACGCGCGCAGCAACGTATCCGCCGGCGGCAAGATCGAACTCGCCGAGCCGGACGCCACAGCGTTGCGCCTGGCCGAGATCGCGGCACCGAAACTGATCCGCGACGGCATGTATTTCGCCGGCCTGGACATCGCCGGCGACAAGATGATGGAGATCAATGTCGACACGCCCGGCGGCATCAACATGGCCGAGGAGCTGACCGGCGTCGACTTCGGCGGCCATATTCTCGACGACCTGGAGCGCAAGGTGCGCCTGCGCGAGCAGTACAACCGCACCCTCAGCAACACCGAACTGGCCACCATGTAGCGCCAGCATCCACGCCCTATGCCTTATGTAGAGCGCAGCTTGCAGGCTGTGTAGAAACTCGTAGTCGTCGGCGATTGGGCT
>CAZFUH010000338.1:0-4243 GCA_964522235.1 uncultured Rhodanobacteraceae bacterium | reverse complement strand
ACTGCGTCCGGCGACATTTCCGGCCGCCGTTCGCCGCGCCGCATGGGGCCCCGAACAGCGCGGCCATCCTGGCCGCAACAGCGTCGGTACTGGTGGTTGGTGGTTCTTGCAGGAAACTCATCAGCCCGAACCAAGGGATCCGAGTCGTGGGTGGCCAGGTATCCTTTTGCGGTGGGGCGGTACGGGGGCTGGGCGACAGTGGATCGATCGGCGGTGGCTGTACGGCCGCGCTGAGAGCAATGCCGGGTTGGCGTTTGGACGAGTTGGGTCGGGGCATCGACTGATCGTTGCCGTGACTCGGCTCGGCGCAGCCGGTGGCGCCAGGCTGGCGGCCGGCGGCGGCAGCGGGTACTTTCCCAGCTGGTTCCTTTTCCAGCTCCTGTGCCATGCCGATGATCCGCAGCGCGTTGAGCGCTTTGCTTGTATTCGTAGCCGCGACCGCGTCGGCGGCTGAACGCGGCGCCTGGGACAGCACCTATACACCGGTGCCGTCGACCCCGACCCTGATTCGCAACGCCACCGTTCTGGTCGGCAACGGTGAGCGCCTGGACGGCGCCGACGTGCTGCTCGCCGATGGCAAGATCGCGGCCATCGGTCACGGCCTGAGCGCGCCGAGCGACGCGGTGATCGTCGATGGCAGCGGCAAGTGGCTGACGCCGGGACTGATCGACGTCCATTCGCACCTGGGTGTGTACCCGTCGCCGGGCATGAGCGCACATTCCGACGGCAACGAGATGACCTCGCCGGTGACCGCGAATGTCTGGGCCGAACACTCGGTGTGGCCGCAGGATGCCGGCTTCGCCGCGGCCTTGGCCGGCGGTGTCACGACGATGCAGATCCTGCCCGGCTCGGCGAATCTGATCGGCGGCCGTGGCGTGACCTTGAAGAACGTCGCTGCCGAAACCTATCAGGCGATGAAGTTTCCCGATGCGCCGCAGGGGCTGAAGATGGCTTGTGGCGAGAATCCCAAACGCGTCTATGGTGGCAAGGGCCAGGCACCGATGACGCGCATGGGCAATGTCGCCGGCTACCGCGCCGCGTTTCAGGAAGCGCAGGAATACCGGCGCGGCTGGAGCCGACATGAACGCCGGCGCGAAGCCGGGAGCGGCGCCGACGCCCGTCGCAGCCGTCGCGGCAGCGCCCCGGCCGTCGGCGGTGACGAACTGGATACGCCCAAGCGCGACTTGCGCCTGGAGACCCTGGCGGCGGCGTTGGATGGCGAGATCCTGGTCCACATCCATTGCTATCGTGCCGACGAGATGGCGGTGATGCTGGATCTGGCACGCGAGTTCGAGTTCAAGATCGCCGCGTTTCATCATGGCGTCGAAGCCTACAAGCTCGCCGATCGGTTGGCGGAGGAGGGTGTCTGCGGCGCGCTCTGGGCCGACTGGTGGGGATTCAAGATGGAAGCCTATGACGCGATCTACGAGAACGTCGCCCTGGTCGATCGGCCGCAAGGCGGCTGCGGAATCGTGCACTCGGATTCGTCCGAAGGCATCCAGCGCCTGAACCAGGAAGCCGCGAAGATCATGGCCCATGCCCGCGAAGCCGGCATGCAGATTCCGCCCGAGCGCGCGATCCGCTGGTTGACTCAGAATGCGGCGCGGTCGCTTGGCGTGCTCGAACGCACCGGCACCATCGAGACCGGCAAGATGGCCGACATCGTGCTGTGGAGCCGTGACCCGTTCAGCGTCTATGCCAAGGCCGATCTGGTGTTCATCGACGGTGCGCTGCTGTACGACCGCAACGACCCGACGCGAGTGCCGCTGACCGACTTCATGCTCGGCCAGGAGGTGTCGCCATGAATCGTCGCGCTTTGATCGTTGGCGACGCCGACACCCTGGCACCCCGGTCTGTTGAATCTGGACAGCATCGCTGCGCCTGCGGTTGGCAACGGCTCGCAGTTGTCGATGGCATGCGCCGGCGGATGTTCGCCTTGTGCGTGGCGCTATTGCTGGCTGTGGCCGCGCCGGTAGTGGCCCAGGACGTGCTGATCCAGGGTGCGCGGGTCCATACCGCTGCCGCAGCCGGAACCTTGGCAAACGCCGATGTGCTGGTGCAAGGCGGCGTGATCCGGGCGATCGGGCCGGATCTGGCCGTGCCGACCGGCGTTGCCGTGGTCCGCGCTGAAGGTCTGCCGTTGACACCAGGGCTGTTTGGAGGGCTCAGCGGTCTCGGCGTCGAGGAGGTCAGCGGCGAACCAGCGACGGTCGATCAGAACCTGTCCTTGCAGGCGCCGCAGCATGTACCGGGGATCGAGCCGGCCTGGCGGCCGGAGTTCGACCTGCTGCCGGCCTACAACCCGCGCTCGTCGGCAGTTTCGGTCAATCGTGTCGCCGGCATCGCCTGGACCGTGCTGACACCCGGCGCCGTGGCTGGCGGCAGCTTCGTCGCCGGGCAGGGCGGTGCGGTATTGCTCGATGGCCGTTTCGACGCCGCGCTGGACGGAAGCCGCAGCCTGTTCATCCGGCTTGGCGGCAGCGCCGCAACGCTGTCGGGTGGCTCGCGCGCGGCCCAGTACATGTTGCTGGAACAGGCGCTGCGCGAGGCGCGGCCGGCACCGTCACCCGGCATGATGATGCTCGCACCCGGTCACGGATTGCTGACGCCGCTCGGTCGCGAGGCCCTGATGCGATACGCCAATGGCGGCCGCGTCGTCTTCCACGTCGACCGTGGCGCCGATATCCGTCAGGCGCTGGCCCTGGCCGAGCGTGCCGGTTTCAAGCCGGTGATCGCCGGCGGCGCCGAAGCCTGGCTGGTTGCCGACGAACTGGCACAGGCGCAGGTGCCGGTTCTGGTCGATCCCCTGGTCAATCTGCCGTCGGGTTTCGACCAGCTTGGCGCACGCCTGGACAATGCCGCGCGTCTGCACGCGGCCGGTGTCGCGGTCGCGTTCACGCAGTCCGGCGATGCCACGCACAACGCCCGCAAGATCCGCCAGTCGGCCGGCAACGCGGTTGCCAACGGCCTGCCTTGGGAAGCCGGCTTGGCGGCATTGACGCGGGTGCCGGCGCAGATCTTCGGGATCGACGGCGAGCGCGGCAGCATCGAAGTCGGCAAGCGCGCCGATCTGGTGCTGTGGAGCGGCGATCCGCTGGAAGTCAGCACGGTCGCACGTCGGATCTGGCTGGACGGTCGCGCGATGTCGATGCGATCACGCCAGACCGAACTGCGCGATCGTTATCTGCGTCCGCCGGGCGAACTGCCGCGCGCGTACTCGCGCTGACCCGTCGTCCGCCGTCTTGCGACGGCGGGCACGTTGAATATCGCAGCTCGGCTTGATCGCTGCATGAAGTCGACACGCTCGCGGCGGCGATCAGTCGCTGATGATCTCGCGGTGCATCGGCGCCAGCTTGGCCAGCAGCTTGTTCTGCGCGCGGAACGGCACGCCGTTGCGGGTCATGGCCACTTGCAGATTCTCGACCAGGGCATTGAAGTCGGCGTGGGTGATCTGAAGTTCGGCGTGCGCCGAAACCATGTCCAGTCCCTCGTAGGTGCAGTCGCCGCCCAGGATCACGCAGAACTGGTCGACCAGGCTGTTCTTGAAATCGATCCGATCGGTGTCGACGAAGAACTCGGCGATTCGCGGGTCGGCATGCAGGAGATCGAGGAAATCGTCGACCAGCCGCTCGAGGCCCGGTTCGCCGCCGAACTGCGCCAACACCGGACGCAGCTCCGGATGCGCTGGCGCCGGATTCATCTGGGCGTGCGGCAGGCCGCTGACAGCGAGCAATGCAGCGGCGAGGAGGACGGTTCGAGTGGGAATCGGAAGGGTCATCTCGCTGTCCTCAGAAGCCCAGTTGCACGGACGCGTAGACACCGCGTTGCCGGTCGCTGGTGATGATGCGGCCAAGATCGACGTAGGCCAGGGTCAAGGACACCGTTTTCGCGGGCGCCCAGGCGACGAACAGGTCGTAGGCAGGATCCTCGCGCGCGAAACCGAGATTGTCCGGCTTGCTGCGGAACTCGGCGCCGAGCGCCCAATGGCGGTCGAGCAGCAGCGCGATCGACCCCTCCAATTGCGGCCGGTAGCGGTTGCGGCGATCACCGCCGAAGCCGAGGATGCCGAACTGGTTGGCCTTGGTCATGCGCACGGTGCCGTTGACCAGCAGGCTCCTGGCCAGCAGCAGCTTGCTCGCCGACAGGTAGTAGTCGGTGCCGCTGTCGCTGCCGGCGCCGATCGCCGCCAGCAGCGCGCCGCGGTCGTTTCGCTTGTGCTGGACGCCGATCGCGAGCTGCGGCA
>CAZFUH010000337.1:0-4278 GCA_964522235.1 uncultured Rhodanobacteraceae bacterium | reverse complement strand
GCGCAGCCGCAGCCGGCGGCACCGGCGGCCTTGGCCTCGTAGTCGCGCAGGCAACAGGCTTGGGTTTCGGCCGGCGCCGGTCCACCGCAGCATGCAGCGGCAGTTGGCGCGGCCGCGGCGGCAAGCGCGCCGTTGTTGTCGTCGAAGAACTGAACCGTGCAGACGCCGGTCTCCGGCAAAACCAGCTCGACACGCCGGGCCGCGACCCAGTCGCCGGCAATCGCGGCGACGACCGAGCGCACCTGTTCGTAGCCGGTCGGCAGCAGAAAGGTCGGGGCGCGGCCGTAGCTTTTCATGCCGACGATGTAGACACCTGCATCCGGATGGGTCAGCTCGTCGACGCCATGCGGACGGACGCTGCCGCAGCTGTGCAGGTTCGGATCGATCAGCGGACCCAGCGCAACCGGTGCCTGGGTACCGGGATCGAGCGCGATGCGCAGTTCCGACAGCAGATCGAGATTGGGGCGGAAGCCGGTTGCGGCGATGATTTCGTCGACTGGCGCCAGGCCGCGGTCGCGATCCTGGGCAACGATTCCGTCCGGCGTCGCCCGCACGTGCTCGAGATGGAAGCCGGTCGCCAGTTCAAGCACGCCGCGATCGACCAGATCGGCGATCGCCAGGTCGAGCCGGCCGCGCTCGCGCAGCTGATCCTCGTCGCCGCCGCCGAGTACGCGTTGGAGCGAGGGACGTCGGATCGCCCAGAGAATGCGCATAGCCGGTTCGTCCTCGGCCAGGCGCGCGAGATCGAGCAGGACGTTGAACGCCGAATGCCCGCTACCGACGACCAGGACGCGACGCCCGGCATAGCGGCCGCGCTCGCTGCCGAGTACGTCGGGCATGCCGTAGCGAATGTGCCGGACGAGCGCCGTTTCGCCAATCGCTGCGATGCCGGAAGCACCGAGCGGGTTCGGCGTGTCGATCGTGCCGGAAGCGTCGATCACGGCCTGCGCAAGCACGTCGTGTTCGCCATCGGCGTCGATATAGCGGACCAGGAACGGCGCAGCATCACGCCCGGCATTGCTCATCCGGTCGAGCTGGCGCCGGCTGACCGCGACGACGCGGGCACCGGTGCGCAGCCTGGACGCGATCTGCGGCGTTGCCGCCAGCGGCGCCAGATAGTCGGTGACGACCTCGCCGCCGGTCGGAAACTGTTCCGGATCGGGAGCGCTCCAGCCATGCCGGGCCAGCAGGCGACTGGCGGCGCGATCGATGCTGTACTGCCAGGACGAGAACATCCGCACATGCGACCAGCGCAACATGCCGGCACCGGCGCGGTCGCCGGCTTCCAGCAGCAGCGGCGGCAAACCGCGTTCGAGCAGATGCGCGGCCGCGGCCAGGCCGATCGGACCGGCGCCGATGACGACGACAGGAAGTTGCGAGCTCGTAGCCATGATCACTTTCCGTTGTTAGTAGCAACCATTTGGATAAAAAAGGGGGTGATTCAACAGCACGCCGAATCCGCGGCTTCGCGATCGACCGGAGCGGCCGAAACGCAGGCGCCGGAAACGGTCAGGAAGCGGGTTTGCGCAGCACGCGCCAGACGCTGGACCAGTTCGGTGGCACCGCTGCGCACCTCCGGCGCCAGGTCTTGCAGCAGTTGCGCCTGCTGCTCGATCAGTTCATCGTTGATGCGCCGATACAGCCGACGGCCGGTGGCTGTGACTTTCAACGCCAGGGCTCGGGCATCGTCCGGGTCCGGCTGACGTTCGACATAGCCCTTGCGCACCAGGGCGTCGACGACCCGGGTGGTCGTACTCTTGTCCAGCAGCAAGGCTTCGGCCAAGGCTTGACTCCGGCTCGGTCCGCGTTCGACCAGGGCTTCCAGCGCGTAGCATTGGGTGACCGAGATGTCGTGGCAACAGATCTTGTTGCGATCGCGGAACTGGTAGATGCGCAGCAGATCCGACAACGCCGCATGCAGGGCTTCGGCATCGGCGCGCAGGCTCGGGGACGACTTGGGCTTCATTGCGGACGCAGTCCAGAGCATATGGTTGTTAGTCACAACCATATTGACTGAGCCGGATCTTGTCAAGTGGCCCGGCAACCAGCCGGCGGCGCGACCGATCGTACGACGGCTTTTTTCCGGCGGCTCAACCCCAGGTCGCGCTCCACTGCGTCACACTGGCACTGCCCACTTCGGAGTCACCCCGATGCCCCGACTGTCCCGCCTCGTCCCGGCCCTGCTCGCACTCGCATCCGCCCTGCTTCCGACCGGCTCGCCGGCGCAGGATGCGCCGCCCGACCGCGGCGTGATGGTCTGGATCGCACCCGAATCCGGCAACCAGCCGATCACCCTCGACAACATCGACATCCGCATCGATGTCGCCGGCTTCATTGCCCGGACCCGGATCGAACTGGTGTTCGAGAATCCGAACCCGCGCATCATGGAAGGCGAATTCGTATTTCCGCTGCCGCCGGGCCTGACCGTGTCCGGCTACGAGCTGGAAGTCGACGGCCGGATGCGCGCCGGTGTCGTCGTGCCGAAGCAGACCGCCCGGGTTGCCTACGAGGATACGATCCGGCAGCAGATTGATCCGGGCCTGGCCGAACTGACCCAGGGCAATGTCTTTCGCACCCGCCTGTATCCGATTCCGGCGAACGGCAGCAAGCGCATCGCGCTCAGCTTCGAACAGGTACTGCCGGAGATCGACCGCCACTATCGTTATGTGCTGCCGCTCAGCTTCGATGCGCCGGTGCGCCGGTTCGCGGTGCACGCCGAAGCCCGCGACGATACCGGGACGCCGGCGCAAGCCGCCGCATCACCGGACCCGGCACTGCGTTTCGATCGCGCCGGTCAGGCCTGGGTCGCTGCGTTCGAGCGCTTGAACGTGCAGCCGCAGCGCGAGCTGGCGTTTTCGATCCCAAGGTCCGGTGAGCGCCCCGACCTGCTGGTCGCGATCGACCGCCACGACCCGGCCTGGCGCACGGTGATTGCCGAGGTCGATACCGGCTTGCCCGAGGATTCCGGCCAGGTGACGGCGCCGGGCCGGATCGCGCTCTTCTATGACGCCTCCGGCAGCGCGCACGAGCGCGACCGCGAACGGGAGCTGGCAGCGCTGGCCCGCTACCTCACAAAGCTCGAGCAAACCGACGTCGACTTGGTGGCATTCCGGGACACCGCCGAACCGGCTCGCCGCTTTCGCATCCGCAACGGCAACAGCGAGGCCCTGCTCGCGGCCATCCGCAGCCTGCCGCTGGACGGCGGCAGCAGCTATGGCGCAATCGACTTCAGCGCCGTCCGCGGCGCACAGCTGGCACTGGTGATCGGCGACGGTCTGAGCAATTTCGGCGACAGCGAGCCGGCTGGGCTCGACTTCTTTGCCGGCACCGCAACCGTCTATGCGCTGCACGCCGCCCAGCGCGTCGATGCCGCGCGGCTGGCGTCGATTGCCCGCCGTGGCGGCGGCGAGCTGCTGGACCTGTTGCAGCTCGATGCCGAACAGACCTCGGACGCGCTGCGGCGGCGGCCGTGGCAGTTGCTGTCGCTGCACGCGCCCGGCGCCGAGTGCCGGGATCTCGCGCCGGAGCTGCCGGCCGCCATCGGCTCGCGCGCGATCGTCAGCGCCCGCTGCCGCGGGCTCGGCGCAAATGCCGGCCTGCAACTGCGCTTCGGTCGCGCCGACGAGCCGCGCAGCCAGCATCGCATCGAGACCGCGTCGGGACGGATCGTCGACGGCGCATTGGCCGACAGCGTGCATCGCCTGTGGGCGCAGGCGCGGATCGCGGCGATCGACAGTGGCAGCGACGCCGAACAGGACGCGGTGACCGCGCTCGCGACCCGCTATGCCGTCGTCAGCCGATACACGTCCCTGCTCGTACTCGACCGAATCGAGGACTATGTCCGCTATCGCATCGAGCCGCCGGAGCCCGAGCTGCGCGAACGCTACCATCGCCTGCTCGCAGCGCAGCCGAAACCGACCGACGATCCGGGACTGAAGCAGCGGCTGAGCCGTCTGGCCGATCAATGGCGGCAGTTCCGCGCCTGGCACGAACAGACACATGCCGGCCTGGACGCCGTGCTGCTGCCGATCGCACGCGACGAGGCGACGCAGTGGGCGGCATTGAGCCGAGGCGCAGGGGCGAAGCAGCTGCCGGGCGATCTGCTCCGGCGCGCCGCCGGCCTGGAAAAGCATGCTGAGACCCTGGTCCGGCGCTGGCCCGCCGAAGGTGGTGACGAGCGCTCGGGCAACGCCTGGCGGCGGGAAGCAACGGCGCTGATGCTCGAGATCGACGAGCTGCGCCGCGAGCGTCTGGCGCTGGCGCCAGGACTTGCGATCG
>CAZFUH010000336.1:0-4287 GCA_964522235.1 uncultured Rhodanobacteraceae bacterium | reverse complement strand
CGCGATAAAGGCACCAAACTTCCGACGCACCGCACTTGCGCCTGCGCGTCTGTTGCCTGATGACCAACCACTACCACCTGGTCGTGGAAACGCCGGACGGCCATCTGTCGAAGAGTCCGGAGAACCGGATCCGAGCCCAGCGCAGGGCCGGCTTGGAACTGCTGCCTTCCTGGCGCTTGGAGTTCGTATATCATGATGCAGTTGCGCCAGGACGGCGCGGGGGCGTTTGGTACGTCCGGAACGACGACTCAGGGAGGTTCGGGGATGGCAGGCGTCTCGCTCAAGCGCATCATGTCGGTATTGCTGCCGATACTGGCCCTGATCGGCTGGATGGTGATGCATTCGAACTTCCTGATGGGGCGGGCGCTGTGGCTGGCCTTTCCGGACATCGAGAGCACCTACAAGGGCGCCTGGCCGACCTTCACCGGCAGCATCGTCGCCAGTGACGTCACGGTCTATCCGTTCGGCGATCCCGACGATGCCCTGCACTTCGACCGCGTCCGGGTCGAGATCCCGATGTTCCAGTGGTATATCAGCGCTTTCTACAAGCGCAGCAATGCGATCAAGCCGATCAGCCGGCTGCGCGTGGTGCTGGACGGTGCCCGCAGCGAGGGCGATGTCGGCTTCACCAGCCAGTTGCTCGCGTTCGGCGACGCCAGCGCCTCGCCGTTCGAGGCCGAGGGTTGCGCCGAGGATGGAATGTGGCTGCGCAACGAGCTGTACCAGATGGACCTGAACCCCGGCCCGACTCGGCTGGCGCTTGGCTACCGTGTCGAGTCGGGCAAGGTGATCATGGAACAAAGCCTGGAAACCCCGGGGGTGTCGCGGGTTCATGCCGTGCGCGAGATCGGCGTACGCGGCAAGATGACCTTGCTGTCCCTGCGCGAGCCGCAGGCAATGTGGCTGGAGTCCGACCGCTGGACGATCCAGGACGAAGGCTTCGTCGCTGCGCGCAACGGTCTGTGTGGCCGCCGCGATGGCGTCGCGCCCGAGATCGTAGGCCGCCGCCACGCGGCGGTGCTGCAACGGCTGCTGGCGACTCAGGGCGTGCAACTTGGCGGACAGGCGGCGGCGCTGTACCGGCGTTTCGGCGAGCGCGGCGGTGCCCTGGAACTGGACGTGCGCTATCTGCCCAGCCTGAACGAAGTCTATGACAACGACTTCGGCGACTGGCTGCCGCACCTGCGCGGCACTCTGGCACTGGACGGCCAGCGCGTCGATCTGGGCCTGCGCCAGATCCCGCCGCAGCCGGTCTCCGACCGCCTGCTGGAGTCTGAGGACACGATGTTGATGGCGATGTATCGCGAGGGCTCGCTGCCGACCGCCCTGCTCGGCCCGCTGGCACCCTCGGACACGGCGCTGGCGCTCGAAAACGGCACACCGCAGTCGGCACCAGGCGATGATCAGAACGATGATGACGAAATCGGCGCCGAACCCGTGCTGCAGCCGGCGGCACTGGCCCGCCTGAGCCGGCGCGCTCCGGGCAGTGGCGACACGGCTTCGGCACCGGCGCCCGCCACGCCCGCACCCGACGCTCCCAGGGCGATGACCCAGCAGGAACGGCGAACCCTGGGTTACCGCGACCTGCTGCGCCTGGTCGGCTCCCGGGTCCGCGTGCACAGCACCGGCAGCCGCCCGCGCGTGGTCGAAATCGTTGCCGTCGAACGCGGCGTAGTCAAGGTGCGCCAGCGCGCCGGCGCCGGCTGGGCTCAGTATGACCTCAGCAACAAGACCTTCGTCCGCGCCGAGCTGATGCCCTGAACCGGAGCGTCGGATCCAAGCCCGAAAATAACCTGATCCCGCTCGCGGCGAGCGGACCTTATTTCAGCTAAGCTTGAGGGTGTACGGACGCCACAAGGAAGGGGGCCAGCCGCGCTGTCATGCACGAGTCAGGAATGAACGAGGCGGCCGGCATCGGTGCGGAAGCGAACACGGCAGCGACCGGTCCGGTCACGCTCCCGCCCGCTTTGTCGCACCCGGACATGAACCGGGCTCTGCTGGCCGCGATTCCGGTCGGTGTCGTGGTCCATGATGCCGACGGCCGAATCGTGCAGGCCAACCCGCAGGCGCCGGAGATTCTCGGCCTGACCATGGCGCAATTGATCGGCCGCGAGGCCGTGCCAACGAATTGGTCGCTGCTCGATGGCGCCGGACTGCCGCTGCCCGACGACCGGCGCCCGGCCATACGCTGCCTGAAGTCCGGTCAAGCGCTCGCCGACGTCGCAATCGGCGTGCAACTTCCCGACCGCAGCCGGCGCTGGCTGCGCGTCTCCAGCCAGCCGCTGTACGACCGCGCGGGCGCGATCGACGGCGCCCTGGTCTGCCTGATCGACGAAACCCACTCCCGCGATCGCGAACACTGGCTGGATCTGGCCGCTTCCGCGGCTCGAATCGGCCTGTGGAGCGCCGATCCCCGATCCGGCTGGGTCCAGGGCGACCACCGCTGGCACGCCCTGCTTGGCCTGAACGAGGAAACCAGCCAAAACCTGAGTTGGCGCGATACCGTACACCCGGACGATCTGCCCGGCCTGATCGACAGCCTGGATGCCTTTCTGCGCCAGCCTGAAGGTCTGTTTCAGGGCGAATTTCGCGTCACCGCCGGCCCAGACGAAGGTTGGCGCTGGGTACTCAGCTGCGGCGCGGTCACCGAACGCGATCAACTTGGGGTGCCGCAGCGCATGGCCGGCGTCCTGGTCGACATCTCGCAACATCGCGAAGCCGAGCTTTCGCTGCGCCGTGCCGCGACCACCGATGCCCTGACCGGCCTCAGCAACCGCGACGTCCTGACCCGGCGCCTGGGCAAGGCGCTGCAGACGGCGCGCGCCAAGGGTCGCTTCGGCACCCTGGTGCTGATCGACCTGGACGGATTCAAGCGCATCAATGACGGCTTCGGGCATCTGGCCGGCGACGCCGTGCTGCGTGATGTCGCGCAACGATTGATCGAGGTCGTCGGCCCGACGGAAACGGTCGCCCGGCTCGGCGGCGATGAAATGGGGATCCTGATGCCGGACTGCGCCGACAGCCCGGTGCGCGCCGTGCGCGCCGGCTGCGCCCTGGGCTGGCGGGTGATCGACGCGATCCGACGGCCGTTTCAAGTCGAGTCGCGCACGTTTCGACTCGATGCCAGCGTCGGCGTGACGATCTTTCCCGAACACGAGGGCGAAAGCCAGGACGATCTGATCCGCGAAGCCGATACCGCCATGTACGAGGCCAAGGCGCGCGGCGCCGGCCGGGTCGTCGCCTTCCATCCTTCGATGTACGAGAGTGTGGTTGCGCGGGTCGAGCTGGAACAGGATCTGCGTGTCGCCCTGGAACGCGGCGAGTTCAGCCTGGCGATGCAGCCCAAGGTCGATCGCAGCAATCGGCTGTGCGGCGCCGAAGCGCTGCTGCGCTGGTGGCATCCTCGGCGCGGTCTGGTCATGCCCAATCATTTCGTCAGCCTGGCCGAGGAAACCGGTCTGATCGTGCCGATTGGCGCCTGGGCATTGCAGGAAACCTGCCGCTTGCTCGGCGGCGATCCAGCCCACACGATGCCGATCGCATTGAATGTCAGTGCCCGACAGCTCAAGGAAGAGGACTTCGTCGATCTGGTCCAGATGTCGCTCCGGCAGTACGGCGTCAATCCCCAGCAGCTGACTTTGGAACTGACCGAAGGCAGCATGCTCGATTTCACGCCGGCGGAACTGGCGCGGATCCGTGCCATCGCCGATCTCGGCGTCGGCCTGTCGCTGGACGACTTTGGCACCGGCTATTCCAGTTTGCTGCATCTGAAGAACCTGCCGTTCACCGAGATCAAGGTCGATCAGGAGTTCGTCGCCAACGCCGGCCGCAACCGCGGCGATGCTGCGATCGTCCGCGCGATCGCCCACATCGCCGACGAGTTCGGGCTGACCGCGGTCGCCGAAGGCGTGGAAACGCCGGAACAGGCCGAGTTCATGCGTGAGGCCGGCTGCGGTGTGCTGCAGGGATACCTGTTTTCCCGGCCGATGCCAGCGACGCGCTTTCTGGAGCGACACCAACCGGGCGATCGCCTCTGGCCGATACCGCCGGTCAGTCCCGCTGAACTCCCCGTCGAACCGGTCACCCTGTAGCCGAACCGTTGTAGCGCCGAGCTGCTCGGCGTCAGCGCCACAACCGGAGCGGGCGGCCTGTCGGCCGCAACGCGAAGCAAGCTTCGCGCTACAGATTCCGGTCTGGACCGGCCCCATCGATGGCCGGGTCAGCCTTCATCTGTCGCAGCCGAACCGTTGTAGCGCCGAGCTTGCTCGGCGTCAGCGCCACAACCGG
>CAZFUH010000335.1:0-4326 GCA_964522235.1 uncultured Rhodanobacteraceae bacterium | reverse complement strand
GCAGATAAAATAGCTTAATCTGCCATTAGAAGCATATGCCGAAGCCCAATACACTCGCAACCTCCCCGCCCTACGAGGTTGAAAACACTCTCGTACGGCTGGGCGCCCAACTCCGGACAGCTCGTCTCCGGCGCAACCTGACCATCGCTCAGGTCGCCGAGCGAATCGGTGCCGGGGCTCGTGCCGTGGCCGACGCTGAGAAGGGCAAGCCCACCACCGCGATCGTCACCTATGCCGCCCTGCTCTGGACCTACGGCCTGCTCGACGACATGCGTCTGCTGGCCGACCCAGGCCGGGACGAGGAAGGCTTGAGCCTGGCCCGCGTGGGTGAACGCGAACGCGCCCGAAGCGGAGGGGGACTGGACAATGACTTCTGATCGCTCGGGTCAGGAGTGCTTCGTCTACATCACCCTGCCCGGCGCGACCGAGGCGGTCACCGCCGGCCGCTTCCAGTTGCGCATCGACCGCAGCGGCGTTCCCGTGGGTCGCTTCGTCTATGGCCGCAGCTACCTCGCCCGACCCGACGCCGTGGAACTCGACCCGCTCGAACTGCGGCTCTCGACGCGCACCTATCAGACCACCGCGCTCAACGGCGTGTTCGGCGCCCTGCGCGACGCCGGCCCCGACTACTGGGGCCGCCGCATCATCGAAAAGCATGCTGGCCATGCCGGACTGGACGAACTGGACTACCTGCTCCACTCCGCCGACGACCGCGCCGGCGCCCTGGGTTTCGGCTTGAACCGGGAACCGCCGGCACCGCGTCGCCTGTTCAACCAGACCATCGCGCTGGAGAAGCTGCAAGGCATCGCCGATGCGCTGATCGCCGAGGAAGATCTGCCACCGGACCAGGCGACCGGGCAGATCCAGGACCTGATGCTGCTGGGCACCTCAATGGGCGGCGCCCGACCCAAGGCCGTCGTCGAACACGACAACGCCCTCTGGCTCGCAAAGTTCAATCGCCTGGATGACCGCTGGAATAACGCCCGAGTGGAACAGGCCATGCTGACCTTGGCGCGGAGCTGCGGCATTGACGTCGCCGACAGCACAATCGCGACCGCCGGCGGTCGCGACGTGCTCCTGGTCCGGCGTTTCGACCGCGACCGGACCGAACAGGGCTACACCCGCGCCCGCATGGTCAGCGCCCTGACCCTGTTGCGCACCGAAGACAGTCATCGCTCCCGTGAGCGCTGGTCCTATGTCCTGCTGGCCGAGGAACTGCGGCGAATCAGTACGGAGCCGACCAAGGACGCCAACGAACTGTTCCGGCGCATGTGCTTCAACGCGCTGATCTCCAACAGCGACGATCATCCGCGCAATCACGCCGTCATCGCACGGGAGCGCGATTGGCGCCTGTCGCCTGCCTATGACCTGACGCCTTCGACACCCGTCAGCCTTGAGCGTCGCGACCTGGCGCTCGCCATCGGCGACGCCGGTCGCGCTGCCACGGCCGAGAACCTCCTGTCGCAAAGAAGCCGCTTCCTCCTTGCCCGCGACCATGCGGAAGCGGTCGTGCGCGACATGGAAATCCGGGTACACAACACCTGGTACGCGATCGCACGTACGGAAGGTGTTTCCGAGCGCGACTGTCAACTGATCCAGGGTGCATTCGCCTATCCGGGATTCCGGGGGCATGCTTCACGATGAACACAATCCAACAGGCTTCAGCAGCGAAGCGAGATGATAGTGACCGAGGTCGGCATCGCCATTCCGGGGCTGTCAAGTGTCGCGCCATTTCGATGGACAAAACGTCAAGCGA
The DNA here is from genome assembly GCA_964522235.1 of uncultured Rhodanobacteraceae bacterium. Lineage (GTDB taxonomy): Bacteria > Pseudomonadota > Gammaproteobacteria > Xanthomonadales > UBA2363 > Pseudofulvimonas. The sequence goes on along the minus strand of CAZFUH010000335.1, from coordinate 2,570 downwards.
TGAAACGACGGGGCTTTCCTGAAAGCCGGTGCCGTTCACCGAGTCACGGTCGCCACGCCCGCGATCCGGAAACATCTGCACGTCCGTAAACCGGTATCGGCGCCGCTGGCCATGGGGTACTCGCTTGCGCTCGCCTGCCCGAGACAAGCCCGAGCCTGAAACGAAATCGAGTCGGAGTATTCTTGCGGCGGGGTCACGGCGGCAATGGCGACAATGGAGCGACAGGATGACGGACAAATGATCGAGGTCAGCAACCTGCAGTTCACGTATTCCGGATCGAACGCACCGGCGCTGCTCGGACTCGACTTCGGTGTCGCACGCGGCGAGATTTTCGGCTTTCTCGGGCCGAGCGGCGCCGGAAAATCGACCACGCAGAAGATCCTGATCGGCCTGCTGTCGGGCTATACCGGCCGCGCCATGGTTCGCGGCAAGGAAGTGTCGGCGTGGACTGGCGACGACTACGAGCGGGTCGGCGTCTCGTTCGAGACCCCGAATCATTTCCTCAAGCTGACCGGGCTGGAAAACCTGCACTACTTCGCCGGACTGTACGGACACCCGACACGGCCGGCGGCTGCACTGTTGCAGGCGGTCGGCCTCGATCACGATGGCGACAAGCAGGTCGGCCAGTATTCCAAAGGCATGAAATGCCGCCTCGGCATCGCCCGCAGCCTGCTCTGCGATCCGGAGCTGCTGTTTCTGGACGAGCCTACCGCCGGGCTCGATCCGGCCAATGCGCATCGCGTCGTCGAGCTGATTCGTGCCGAGCGCGACGCCGGCCGCACGGTCTTTCTGACCACACACGACATGGCTGCGGTCGAGACCTTGTGCGACCGGGTCGCGTTCATGGTCGAAGGCCGCATCGTCTGCATCGAATCGCCGCGCGCCCTGAAACTCGAGCATGGCGAACGTACAGTACGGGTCGAGTATCGCGGTGGCAACGGCACCGTACACGAGGATTTTCCGCTCGACGGTCTCGGCGACAACAGCGCGTTCCAGCGCCTGCTGCGCGAGCACGAGATCCAGACCATCCACACCCGCGAAGCCGAGCTCGCCGACATCTTTATTCGCGTCACCGGACGGCAGCTGACGTGAGTCGCCTGGCAGCGACGATCGGCACCGATCTGCGACTTCAGTTTCGCAACGGCTTTTATTTCGCGACCGCCTTTCTGGTCGTAGTCTCGATTGCCGTGTTGCGCTGGCTTCCAGCCGAGATCGCGGTCCTGCTGCTGCCGGTCGTGATTCTTGAGGCCGTACTGGTCAACACCTTCTACTTTGTCAGCGGGCTGCTTCTGCTCGAGCGCGTCGAGGGCAGCTTCATTGCGCAGTCGGTGACGCCGCTTCGCGACCACGAGTATCTGGCATCCAAGCTGGCGACGCTGACCGCGCTTTCGCTGCTGGAAGGACTGCTGATCGCGGTAGCCGTGTTCGGCATCGGCGGCTGGCTGCTGACGATGACAGTCGGCATCGTGCTCGCCGCGGTATTGTTCTGTCTGGTCGGCATTGCGCTGGCCGTGCGCTACGACTCGATCAACGAATTCCTGCTGCCGTCGGTGCTCTACACCTTTGTGCTGTCGCTGCCGATTCTCGGAGCGTTCGGCTTCGGGCCGCCATCCTGGTATCTGCTGCATCCGGTCCAGGGGCCGCTGTCGATGATGCAGGTGGCTGCGCCGCCAACGGCGACCGGGCTCGTGTATGCGATCGGCTATCCGTTGCTCTGGATCGTACCGGCCTATCTCTGGGCCAGGGCGGCATTGCGGCGGACGCGAAGCGCATGAAAGCACGCACGGCATTTCGCGCACTCGGCGCGATTGACCTGCGCAATATCGCGCGCGATCCGATGCTGCGTTGGGTGATGTTGCTGACGCCGGCGTTCGGGTTGTTGTTCCGGTACGCCGTGCCGCCGATCACGGTCGCGCTCGATCAGCGTTATGGCTTCGATCTGACACCGTACTACCCATTGCTGATGAGTTTTCTGCCGCTCCTGGTTGCCGGAATGCTCGGCGCCGTGGTCGGCTTTCTGCTGCTCGATCAGCGCGACGACCAGACCTTGTCGGCGCTGCTGGTCACACCGTTGAGCCTGGGCGACTATCTGCGCTATCGCATGCTGGCGATGCTGCTGGTGTGCCTGCTGTTCTCCTGGATCACCGTGCCACTGGCCGGGCTCACCCAGACCACGCCGCTGCAGGTACTGGTCACGACCCTCGTCGCCGCACCCCTGGCACCGATCTATGCGCTGTTTCTGGCCTCGTTTGCCGGCAACAAGGTGCAAGGCTTCGCACTGGCAAAGGCGATCGGCGTCGTGATGGCGCCATGCATTGTCGCGTACTTCGTCACCGGCCCTTGGCAGATCGCGTTCGGCATTGTGCCGCACTACTGGTCGATGAAGGTGTTCTGGCTGTTCGATGCCGGTGCCGCAGGCGCTGCCCTGATCTACGCAACGCTCGGTCTGGTCTGGCAGGGCCTGCTGCTGACGTGGCTGATGAAGCGGTTCGCTCGCGTCGCCCGGCAATGACGAGGCTAGCCCGCATTATTCATGAACCTTCTGCTGCGGCCGCCGATCCATCCGCTGG
>CAZFUH010000334.1:0-4381 GCA_964522235.1 uncultured Rhodanobacteraceae bacterium | reverse complement strand
CTAGAACCGCAGGTGGCGCACCGATTGCCCTTCCTCGCGGATTTCCTTCAGGGCGTCGATGCCGATGCGGATATGGGTCTCGACAAAGCTGCTGGTGACCTGACGGTCACTGGCCTCGGTCTTGACTCCGTCCGGCACCATCGGCTGATCCGATACCAGGAGCAGGGCACCGGTCGGAATCTTGTTCGCAAACCCGGTCGTGAACAAGGTCGCCGTCTCCATGTCGATGGCCATGCAGCGGGTCCGGCGCAAGTAGCTCTTGAACGCCTCATCGTGTTCCCAAACTCTGCGGTTGGTCGTGTAGACCGTACCCGTCCAGTAGTCCAGTCCGAAATCGCGCACGGTCGAAGACACGGCTCGTTGCAGCGTGAACGCCGGCAGCGCCGGCACTTCCGGCGGAAAATAGTCGTTGCTGGTGCCCTCGCCGCGGATCGCCGCCAACGGCAGAATCAGATCGCCAAGCTTGTTCTTGCGTTTGAGGCCACCGCACTTGCCGAGAAACAGTACCGCCTTCGGCTTGATCGCCGAAAGCAAGTCCATGACCGTGGCGGCGTTCGCACTGCCCATGCCGAAATTGATGATCGACAGGCCGTCGGCATGCGCATTCGGCATCGCCTTGTCGCGACCGTTGACATCGACCTGGTTCCAGGCCGCGAACCACTCGACATAGTTGCCGAAATTGGTCAACAGGACGTACTTGTTGAAGTCCTTCAAGGCCGTGCCGGTGTAGCGCGGCAGCCAGTTGCCGACGATCTCGCTCTTGGTGCGCATGGAGAACCCTTTTCCTGGTTAGTTTAGCCGACTCGGTCGGCAACCCGCTCAGGACGCCGGCGGGTCGGCGGCGCAGGGGGCCGACAAGGTCGCAAACTCAACAGATGTCGACCGATCGTGCCGGCCGATGGTCGGCTCCGAATGCGCTGTTGCCTGCATCCTGACCCCAAATCGACCAACGGACGGATTAACGAGCTATACCGATTCTAGGCCTGGTGACCGTCGGTCTTGTCGGCCTGGGATGGGCTGTGATTTGCCGCCCGAGTCCTGACAGCGCTCTACATTCGCAACCGCATGTTTCACCAGAGTGTGGTTTATATCACGCTGAAAATGAGCGTTGCGTCTCGTTTTATAGGTTCGTTCCACAGTGCTGTTGCCACGGGAGTGAACTTGCGGGATAAAGCATCCGGCCGAAGCGAGCGGCACCGACAGTTGCTGCGTTGAAATCGGACATAGCGCCGCTTTCGCCACAATGCGGTATAAATCAAACACACTAGGGGAATTCCATGAAACAGAGTCGTCGCAAGCAGCGGCCGCTGCTCGTCAGCATGGCGATCGTCGGGTGCATCTCGGTTCCGCTGGACTACGCCAAAGCGCAATCGGACGAAGTCGTACTTGACCGGGTCGAAGTCACCGGCACGCGAATCAAGAGAGTCCAGATCGAAGGACAGACACCGATCCTGACGCTGAGCCGCGAACAAATTGACCGCAGCGGTGTCTCATCGATCGGTGAAGTGCTGCAACAACTGACCGCATCCGGCTCGGCACTGAACACCAAATTCAACTCGTCCGGCAACTTCGGCTTCCCTCCCGACGGCGGTGGCGTCGGTGCCGGTGCTACGACCGTCGATCTACGGCACCTGGGTGCGAAACGGGTACTGGTTCTGGTCGACGGTATTCGCTGGGTGCATGAAAGCTCGGCTTCCGGTGTCGGTGGCGTTGTCGACCTGAATACGATTCCACTGGCGATCGTCGACAGGATCGAGATCCTGGAGGACGGCGCGTCCTCACTCTACGGCTCCGATGCGATCGCTGGCGTCGTCAACATCATCACCCGGCGCGATGCCGATGGCGCATTGATCTCGGTCAGCCACGGCGCCAACAGCAAAGGCGATGGCGACCTGACCACCGCCGATGTCGGTTTCGGCGGCAGCGGCGACCGCCACCGCTTCTTCGTTGGCTTCAGCTACAACAAGCAGGAAGGTATCGACTCGAAGGATCGCGAGATCTCCCGGCTGCCTGTCCCGGGCACCGGTGTCGCTCTCGGCAGTTCCGCGATTCCGGGCGGTCGTTTCATATTTACCGATCCGAATACCGGAGCCAACCTCGATCTCGTACCCAATCGCGGCGTCAGCGCTCCGGTGTATGACCCGAGTCAGACCGACTGCAACCGTACCGATGATTTCCATTGCTTTACCTCGGCAGACCGCTTCAATTACGCCGAGTTCAATCTGCTTCAGACCCCAAGCGAACGCAAGAGCGTCTACGCTCAGGCACGCTTCGACCTCACTGAGACAACCAGCTGGTACTTCAGAACATTGTACAACAATCGTCGTTCTCTGAATCGCGCGGCAGCCGAGCCATTTTTCCTGGGCCAAGCGGCGCCAACCAATTTCTGGGCCGACAATGTCGTGATCGCTGCCGACAATCCGTACAATCCGTTTGGCTTCGACCTTGATGCCAACAGCAATTTCGCGCTCGGCGGCTATCGGCCTCTGGAGGGCGGGCCCCGTCGCTTCCATCAGGATGTCGACACGTTCTATGTCGGCACCGGTCTGGAAGGCGGCTTCAACTTCGGCAACCGATTCTGGTTCTGGGACGTGCACGCCGCGCATGGCATCAACAAGGCCGAGCAGACCAACTTCGGCAGTTACAACGCCAGGCGATTGTCGCTCGGCCTGGGGCCGCTGGCCGCTTGCCAGGCCGATCCTGCGTGCGTGCCGATCGATGTGTTCGGCGAGAACAGCCTGACACCGGCGATGCTCAGCTACATCCAGCCGGTGCTGCGTGACACCAGCAGCAACCGGCTACGTCTGTATTCGGCCAACCTGAGCGGCGATCTCATCGATCTCCCCGCCGGCCCGCTGGGATTTGCGACCGGCTACGAATATCGCAAACTGAAAGGGCGGTATTCGCCGGACGGTCTGACCGTCGCCGGCGAGTACAACGGCGTGCCGTCGCTGCCGACCAGCGGCAGCTACGATGTCAACGAGTATTATCTTGAGTTCAACGTGCCGCTGCTCGCCGGTCTCGCTGCTGTTCGTCAGCTCGACCTGAGCCTGGCTGCGCGCTATTCGGACTATTCGACCTTCGGCGGCGAGACCACCGGCAAGATCGGCTTGCGCTGGCAGGTGACCGACGATTTGTTGCTGCGCAGTACCTGGGCCGAGGGTTTTCGTGCTCCAAACATCGGCGAGCTGTTCGGAACCGCCAGCGGCTTCGATGCCGTGCTCGACGATCCCTGCTCAGGCGTCAGCAGTCCCAATTGCACAGCGCTCGGCGTTCCGCCCGGCTATGTGCAGCCAAACCCGCAGATCTCGGTGCTGACCGGCGGCAATCGCGATCTGCAGCCGGAGTCTGCCGACAGCTTCACCGCGGGTCTGGTCTGGAGTCCGGAGTTCGCCGCTGGTGCTTCTTGGTCCGAGCGTTTCGATCTGGGCATCACCCACTACCGGCACGAACTCGACGGTGCGATCCAGGCGATCAATGCGCAGACACAACTGGATTTGTGCGTACAGACCTTGAATCCGGCGTTCTGCAACGGCATTACCCGCAATGCCACCGGTTCGATCGACGGCTTCCGCAACTTTCTCACCAACATCGGCCGAATTGACACCCGAGGCTACGACCTCGCCGTGTTCTGGCTGATGCCCGCCAGTGACTGGGGCCAGTTCGCGATCAATTGGCGCAATACCATGGTCGATCGCTACACCGCGGTCGGTGCCAACGGCGTTCGTCAGCCGCAGGAGGTCGGCATCGAAGTCAATAACAGCGGAATTCCGAAATGGACTTCGAACTTCGATCTGAGCTGGACCCAGGGCGCCCTGGACGCCAACTGGACGGTGCGCCATATCAGCGACCTGAACGAAGCCTGCGGTGCAGGTGCCAGCACCTTCCCAGTCTGCCGCAACGATCCGGCACCGGGCCGCAATCGCCTCGGCAGCACGACCTACCATGACGCCCAGGTCGGCTACCGCTTTGAGTGGTTCAATGGCGTGCGGCTGACCGCCGGCCTCAACAACATGTTCGGCAAGGAGCCGCCGATCTGTCTGTCGTGCACGCTGAACGGGTACGACGCTTCGACCTACGACATCCCCGGTCGCGTCTGGTACGTGCGCGCCGAGATCCGGTTGTAGCACGGATGAACGCGGGGCCGGCTACCGGCCGGCCCCGCCGATCTACCCCCGCAGATCGGCGATCGTCGCGAGTGAAGCCGGGATCGAGGGCAGAGTATCGACCGGTCTCCGGGGTCCGCAGCTGATCAGCCCTTGGTCCGACAGGCTGTGGAAGCCCTGGCAGTCAAAAGCCGTAGCGCAGGAAGCCACCGTCGACGGCAATGCATTCACCGGTGATGTAGCTGGCGGCGGGCAGACAAAGAAACGCGACTGCG
>CAZFUH010000333.1:0-4397 GCA_964522235.1 uncultured Rhodanobacteraceae bacterium | reverse complement strand
GTCGAATGGGCGGCGGCGGCGGATACCGGCGACGTCATCGTGTCGGCCGATGATCACTGCACGCTGGCGGCGCTGGATCACGCCGGCGCGGTGCGCTGGTGGCGGCGGCTGGAGCTTTCCGGCCGGCACTGCTCGCAGCCGGTGCTGGTGGACGGCGCCGTGCTGGTGCTGGAGCGGGTCGTGCAGGCAGATCAGGATACGACTGAACTGCTGCGCATCCAGGCCGACGGCAAGGTCGGCGTGCTCGCGAATGTGGACGCACCGGGCGGGACGGGTTTCGAGCTCGATCGTGACGCCGGCAGCGGTGAGCTGGTGCTGAGCTGGCTTGCGGCCGGCGGTTCTTCGTCGCCGGAACCGGTGCTCCATGTGCTGCGCGTCAATGCGCAGGGTCAGCAGCGCTGGCACTGGCAGCGCGTCGGGCTGCAACGGCGGTCGCTGCTGGCCACGGCGGATGGCGGGGCGCTGCTGCTCGGTATCGAGAATTCGGTGCGCACACTGATCCGGCTCGGCGGCCAGGGTCAGGAGCTGTCGCGAAGCACCTGGCCGGCCGATGACGGTCTGGCCGCTGGCGGCGGCTGGCTGGGGCGCGATGGCACGCTGTATCTGATGGACTGGTCGAATGCCCAGATGCGGCGACGGCTGCGCGTGATCGACGGTGCCGGAGCGGAAACCGGCCGGTTCGATCGTGAGGGCGCGTTCTGCGGAGACCTCGCGCTGCATTGCCGGGCGTGGCTGGCCGACAACGGCGACCTGGTTCTGACCGGCGGCGGCTTCGACCACGAGAACCGGGTCGAGCGCTATGGTGCTGAGGCCGGTCTGCGCTTCGAGCATGTCTTCGCCGACCCGCCTTCGACCGGGCTGCCTTCGTCGGCGCACCGCGCGCGGATCCATCTGCTTGGCGATGGGCACCTGATCCAGGTTCGCGGTGTCGATCCCGACAACAATGGCTGGATCGAGGAGCCGGTGGTGCAGGTGCTCGATCCGGCCGGTGCGGCGGGACCGGCGGTGACGCTGCCGCCGCGGGCGCGCGAATACTTCGACTACGAAGCCGCGGTGGCGTACAGCGATGGCGACGGCTGGAGCTTCGTCGTCGTCGATCGGCCCGAACCCAGGCTGACGGCGATCCGGCCTTCCGGGGTGCCGGCATGGACGGTTCCGTTGTCGACCCGTGTCGGGGCGCCGTTCGTGGGTCCGTCGGCACTGGCGTCGTGTGGCGATGCCGGCATTGCCGTGGCGATGCTGGACGGCGTCGCCTGCCACGAACGAAGCAATGGCAGTCGGCGCTGGCTGGTGACCGGATCGGGCGGACGCTTCGGGCGCTCCGTGCACACGCTGTCCGGCGGGCGGCTGCTTGCGGCGCAGTTCGAGCATGGACAGAGCCTGCTGCTGGAGACTGCCAGCGGCAGCCAGGTGACCGTGCTCGATCCGTCGGCGGAGCCGTTGGCCGTGCATCCTCAGCGAGGGGCGGCATTTCGCGGTGCGGCGGGGACCATCGTTCTACTGTCGCCGCAGGGGCAGGTCACCGAGCTGGCCGGTCCCGGGCTGGTTCCGGCCGAGGCGCGAATCGCAGCCCTGGGCGAAGACGGGGAGCTGACGCTGGTACACGCGTCGGATATGGGCTCGAGTCCGGATTCGGCGCGGCTGGAGGTTTGGCGTGTGGCTGGCGGCGCGCTGCGCTGGCATCGCATTGTCGAGGAGATTCCCGGCGAGCACGGCTATATTGATGTACGGATACAGCAACTGGCGAATGGCGATTCTGCGCTGCTGTACAGCCACAGCCAGGATACGGATGGCCTTCTCACGGACGATCGCGTCCGGGTCGGACTCCTGCGTGTGGGGGCCGATGGGGAAACGCGCTGGCGCCGCCACTGGTCGCCGGCGACCTTCAGGGATACGCGGATTGCCGGTGAGCACGCCGGTCGCGTGCTGCTGAGCGCGACGCGCACGAAGGCGCGCGAACTGCTGCTGTTCGTCCTCGACGGTGGCGATGGTGCATCGCTGCGCCAGGTCCGGGTCGACTGCCCGGAGCTGGCCTGCGGCAACGACAACGTGCATGTGCTGCCCGATGGTGCGGTGATCGTGGCCGGCCGCTCCGCCGGTCCCACCGGGCTCGACGTGCCGGTACAGCGGCTGTCGGGCCTGTTCGCGCCGGTGCCGGCGATTGCGCTTGGCCAGGCCGGACTGGGCGGGCAATGGTATGCCGACTACGGTGGCGGCCAGGGTCTGGCCTTGACCTGGTTTGCCGGTGCGGAAACGCTGTTCCTGCCGTGGTTCACCTTCGATCGCGAAGGCGGCAGCGATCCACGCCATCAGCGCTGGTACACGCTGCAAGCTCAGGTGGCGCCCGGAGCGACCCAGGCGGAGTTGCCGATCCTGCAATCGATCGGCGGTCGTTTCGACCGGCCCGGCTCGACGCTGGCGGCGGTGGGTCAGGCGCGACTGCGGCTGAGTTCCTGCCATGAGGGTTTGCTCGACTATCGCTTCGACGAGGGGCACAACGGTGGCGCGCAGGGCAGCATTGCGCTGCGCCGGCTGCTGCCGTCCGGTGCCGGCTGCATCGACGCGGGCGGTGTCGAGGAACCGGCCCAGGCGAGCTACGACGCGGCATACAGCGGGCACTGGTTCGATCCGGCCGCGGCCGGTCAGGGCCTGGACATTCAGCGCATAGCGCCGGCTGCCGGCGGTCCGGGACTGCTGTTCGCGACCTGGTTCACCTACGATCCGGTGGCGCCGTCGAACCAGCCCGAGGACCAGCACTGGTTCACGCTGCAAGGCCAGAGCGCAGCCGGCGAGGGTGCGATCCGGACGACGATCGTGCAGACCCTGGGCGGCCGCTTCGACGACCGGCCGACGGTGAACCATCATCGCGTCGGCGAGGTTGTGCTGCGTACGCTGGCCTGCGATCGAATGCGGCTGAGCTACGTCTTCGACGACAGCGACCTGGCCGGTGCGTTCCGCGGCCTCAGCGGCGACATCGACCTGCATCGGCTCGGCGATTGCCCGTAGGAGCCTGGGCGATCGTAAGACTTCCGGAAGGTTCTCCGATGCATCTGCGGACACGGTGATGACCGCGCTTGAACGCTGATTGCGGCGAGTTGCCGCGTCGCCGTTCGCTGCGCTGGTCTTCAGGGTGTTCGCACAACCGGCGAGCCGCACTGGGGTTCGGCACCACAGTGCAACGGTTACGCGCTCAGCGGTGGATGCAAGGATATCTACAATGGCTTCGGCGCCTGTCCCAGCGATCTCGCCGGCAAGTAGGCCACCTGGAAGACCGAGAAGTACCCACCTCAGGGCGGCTTCATCTGGCTGTACGATTCGGTGACCGACTGCCTGTTGTCCGGGTGTTGCGGTGGCGACGAACAGCATTCCGCGACCACCGCCGCCGACTATCGTCAGGCCATCGTCGAGGGTTTGAGCTGAGAGCCGGCGCAGACGAGGACCGCAGACGAGCACGTCCAGTACGCCGACACAAACCGACTCAGCTCGGCTGGCGAGGGCGCGGTACGCACGACGATCGTGCACGGTAGACGAAAACGGCAGCTTCCCTCGGCTACGGATGGGGTGGCGTCGTCGCGAACCATCCCAACCACTCGCGCACCAACGCAAGTCGCGTCGTGTCCACCGCGTACACCCGCGTCCTGCCGCGACGCTCCTGCGTGACCAGCCCCGCATCCTCGAGCACACGCAAGTGCCGGGTCGTCGTCGGCCACTTGTGCGCGAACCTGCCGGCGATCTCTCCCGCGGTAGCGGTCCCACGCAGGTGAATCGTCAGCAGGATCTGTCGCCGGGCCGCATGCGCGAGTGCAGCGACGACGGCGTCGAGCGCCGCGAGTTTCTCCGCGGCGTCTGGCGTCAGGTCGGCTCGACTTCGCAGATCGTCAGCTCCTCGAGGATCGGTCCCATCGGCTCCCACACCGCCATCACCTCCGGCGTCTGGTGAGCGACGTCGCTGGCGCTTCCGTCTTTCCATACGAAGTACTCGATGAACTGCTCTCGCTTCTTGCGGATGTCATACGCCTTCCACACCTTGAACGGCTCGGCGGTGACGAGCCCGACCTTGCGCAGCGCCGGTTCGTGCTTCTTCACGAGCGCGAGCAGCTCGTCGGCTTTGCCGGGTATGGGCACGTAGGTGACGATGTTGATGACGGGCGCCTGCGGGTTCGCGCGCGGTCGCTGATGCTCGTGCTGGTCGCTCATGGTAGTCGTCCTTGGAGGCTGGGACGTTATTTAGCCGATCCGCTCAATGATGTCAAGGATATTTAGCTGATTTGCTCAGTGTCATGCCAGCACCCGACGGTCGGTCCTTTGGAGCCTGCGGAGAGTGCGGCAAGTTGCACTCTACAAAACAACGCAGCCGCGTCGCTTCGGACCGAAGTCGCTCCGTCACCGAAGTTGTA
>CAZFUH010000332.1:0-4400 GCA_964522235.1 uncultured Rhodanobacteraceae bacterium | reverse complement strand
TCGGGGAGCTGCGCCGTTCCCAGAACTGGATTGGCGGCACCCGTCCGGGCAACGCCGTTTTCGTGCCGCCACCAGCCGCCCGGGTGGCAGATCTGCTGGGCGACCTGGAGCAATTCCTTCATGACGAGGCGGGCACGCTGCCGCCACTGGTCAGGATCGCGCTGGCACATGCCCAGCCTGATCGCTGCGGATCGACGCCGCCTGCTGGAAGCGCCCAAGGCCGGACCGGCCAGCTACCGGCTGTTCGAGCGGCTGCCCATGATGCCGCGCTTCACGATCGAGCGGGTGCGGCAGAGACTCGACACCACCTTTCCGACCGCCACTGCGGCTGTCAAGGTACTGGAAGACCTGGGCATCGTGACGGAGATGACCGGCCAGAAGAAGAATCGCCACTACAGCTACCAGCCCTACATCGAGCTGCTGTCGCGGTAACGCGTACAGGTGGGTGGATACCGGCGCATTGACCAGCCCCAGGCCGCCAAGAGCGAGGCACTCCACTAGAATCCGTACTCCTTCAGTTCTTTGATCGGCGCAATGAAAGAGATCCCCGACTGGGCAGACGATCGCCACATCACCGTCTACGACGATGACCACTCCCCGTTCGACGGCGTAGTGGAACTGCTGAGTCGCTGCGTCGGGTTCGGACAGGACAATGCGCGGAATTGGGCACGACACATCAGCCGCACTGGAAGTGCGCGGTTGGGGCCGTGGACTTCGGTGATCGCGCAATCCGTTCATGACGAGATGCTGCGTCTGGCGTCCACGTACGGGTGCCACCACCTTCGCGTCGTGCTGGAAGCCCCGACGGAGCAGGATGCGCCAGCCGCACCGCGAGTGGTCAGGAAGGCGCATCACGTCCTGAGTGAGCACTTTGGTGCCTGGTCGGCAGACTCCCTGGTCATCGTCAAGCGCGAGTTCCCCGCCTACCTGCGGGTCGACGTGCAGACCGCTCTGGATTCGTTGACCACAGGTGCGCATCGCGTCGGGATCCACAGTCGCAATCGCTACGACGCGTCCGACATGGCGTCACTGATCTCCGAACGCGACCACGCAAAGCTGATCGGGGCGCTTCAGTTCGAGGATATCGACATCGGAGAAGGCCAGCCGATACGCCTTGCGACCAATTGTCTGTCGCTGATTGACGACGCGAAGTCGCCGCTGGCGGTCTGGGTCAATCTTCGCTCCGACCACTCGGACAGCCTGCAGCTGAGCGTGGAGTTGCTTGCGCCTCCGGGCGAAGAAGCGGCCGCGCGGACCGGCGCCATGCTCGATGCGATCGAGGCGGCGGTTGCGCAGGGACGAAGCTATCGCGGCAAGGTTCTGTCGCTGGAGGCCAGCGAAACCTATCGGGGGACGGCTGCGAACGCGTTGACCGTCCACTTCCGCACGCCGGTCGCCGAGCACGAGCTCATTCTTCCGGACTCGGTGAAGCAGTTGCTCGAGCGTCACGTCATCCAGTTTGCCGCCCAACGCACCGCGCTCGCGGCGCTGGGGCAGTCCGGCCGCAAAGGCGTGCTGCTGTACGGACCACCCGGCACCGGCAAAACGCACACGATCCGCTATCTCGCAGAGCACTTGCACGACCATACGACGTTTCTGGTGACGGCCGAGCAGATTGGATTGATCGCGATCTACTTTCGTCTTGCGCGGCTGTTCGCGCCTTCCATCATCGTGATCGAGGATGCCGACCTGATCGCTCGCCAGCGCGACGACATGAATTCGGCCTGCGATGAGGTGATGCTCAACCGACTGCTGAACGAGATGGACGGACTGCGGCCTGACGCCGAGGTCTTCGTGATCATGACGACCAATCGCCCGCAAACTCTGGAGGCTGCCTTGATTCAGCGGCCAGGCCGAATCGACCATGCCATCGAAGTGCCTGTCCCGGACGCGAACTGCCGGGGGCGCCTGCTTCGACTGTATGGTGGCGCATTGAGCATCGACAACGAGAGCTTTGAAACGCTGGTCGAGCGCACTGCGGGCGTAAGCGCAGCCTTCATCAAGGAGATCGCGCGTCGTCTTGCCCAGCAAACGATCAGCGCTGGCCATCCAGGGCAGGTCAAGGCGGAAGATCTTGATGCGGTACTCGAAGAAATGCTTTCCGAGCGCGACGGACTGAGCTTGCGGCTGTTGGGCGGTGGAGCGACGGCTGACGGCTGAACGGTCGATGTTCGGGCGTCTTCTTCCGTGTTGAAGAGAAGACGGACGTAGCGCTCCGGCGCGTTGAGGAAGCCCTTCGCAAGCTGCGAACAGGTAGCGGTGCTGGTGGCCGGCGACAATGCCGTGTGTGCGTGATCCGGCGGGGCTGAGTTCGAGCGCGGCGGCGGAGTAGAGCTGGCGCTCGACCTCGCGTTTCCATTGATACCGCGTTACGAGGCCAATGGCGTGCGCCGCCGCGTGCATGGCAAGGATCTGCTGTTCTATCGCGTGGAGGCCGAGCACATCGTGGTGTTGCTCGTGTTGCACGGCTCACGCGACTACCTGCCCCTGCTGCTTTCGGGTGACGCATGACGTGAGGCTGTCCCGAACGGGGTCGGGCGATCCAGCCGCAATCCACGACAAGTCTCTATTCGGCCTCGTTTTTCTTGGGCTGATCGGCAGCCGTCAGCGAATCGTCAAGGAACGATCAGGGGATGGTGAGGACTCGCCGGGAGCCGCCGGGCAGTGTGTATGCACGACTGCCAAGGAAGCCCACACCATGTCCCGAACGCTCGACACCCGCAAACCCCGTACGGATCGCTCGCGCTCACAGGTGCGCCTGACCGTCCTGCCGATCCTCGCCTTGCTGATCGCCGCCCTGGCAACGCCGGCGCTGGCGCAGACCGCCTACACGCGGGTCAGCAATGGCAACTGGAGCAATGCCAGCGGCTGGAGTCCCGCCGGGGTGCCGGGTTCGGCCGACAGCGCCAATCTCGACGGCCGTACGGTCACCCTGGACGTCGACGTGACCGTCGACGCCCTGACCATGACCGCCTCCAGCCTGCTCAACGGCAGTGGCGATCTGGCCATCACCGGAAGCCTGGACTGGCAGGGTGGGCGCATGGCCGGCGCCGGTACCACCGTGGTCCAGACCGGAGCCGACCTGGTCATCAGCGGCACCGCGACCAAGGGTGTGCAGTTCGGGCGCGTGCTGCGCAACGAGACCGATGCCACCTGGACCGGCAACGGCCAGTTCTCCAACGGCGGTGACGCCGTGTTCGAAAACGCCGGCAGTCTGGAGATCAGCGCCGGCATCCCGGCCGGCACGGCGCTGTTCTTCGGCGACAGTTTCACCAACAGCGGCAGCCTGAGCATCGACAGCTCATCGATCGTCACCTTTACGTCCGGCTTCAACAACCAGGGCACGGTGGAGGTGGTTGCCGGCACCCTGGCGCTGCGCGGATTCAACGCCACCGGCGGCACCGACACCGGCAGCTACGAGATTGCCGAGGGCGCGACCCTTGTGCTGTCCGGCGGCAACCGGACGATGACGGCCAGCGCGTCGATCAGCGGTGCCGGCACGGTCGCGATCCACGGCGGAACTACCAGCCTGGCCGGCGCCTACGACGTCCACGCCACGCAGTTCCAGAATGTCACCGGTGCTGGCGTTTTCAACCTGAACGGCGATGCCAGTACGGCCTCCTTGACCATGGTCTCCGGCACGCTGGGCGGATCCGCCACCCTGATGGTGACCGAGGCCTTTACCTGGGAAGGCGGCACCATGCGCGGCACCGGTATCTCGGTGGTCGCGCCCGGCATTGCCGTGGCGATCGATGCCGGCACCGTGTCACTGTCGGATTCGCGCACGCTGCGGTTGCAGGGTGCGACCTCGTGGACTGGCAGCACCGGCATTCAGAATGGCAGCTCGGACGTTACCCTGATCAACACCGGCGTGTTCACCTCATCTGGCAGCGGTACCCGGACATTCTTTGCCGGAACCTTCGAGAATGAGGGCACCCTGGTGCACGACGGCGGCATTGCCCAGTTCTCGTCGGGATTCAACAACACCGGCGTCGTGCAGGTGGACAGCGGTTCGCTGCGACTTCAGGGCTTCAACGCCACCGGTGGCACCGATACCGGCAGCTATCTGATCGGCGTGGACGGCACGCTGGAGTTTGCTGGCGGCAATCGCACGCTGACGCCGACCGTGCTCGTGGCCGGCGACGGCGTGGTCAGCCACAGCGGCGGGGCGCTGACCCATCGGGCAACCGTGGCGCCAGGCGTTTCGCCGGGCCTATTGACCTGGGTCGGCACGACCGCGCCGTATTCGCCGCAGGCGCAGGCGCGACTGGACATGGAGATCGCGGGTCCGGCGCCGGGCACCGGGCACGACCAGTTGGCGGTGACCGGCGACGCGGTGCTGGCCGGTGGCCTGGATGTCGCCTTCATCGATGGCTTCGTGCCGCAGCCGGCCGACGAGT
>CAZFUH010000331.1:0-4439 GCA_964522235.1 uncultured Rhodanobacteraceae bacterium | reverse complement strand
TCAGGTCGCCGTCGAGGATGCCGTCGTCGCGCATCGAGTCGCCCTGCACGCGCAACAGGTAATCGGGCAGCGGCGAAAACAGGCTGCGGTCGAGAATCACCCGGTGCTCGGCGTCGATGTCGGTGCCGATCGGCGCGCCGGCCGCGACCCGGCCGAGCACCGGCAGGCTCAGTGCCTCGTCCGGCAACGGCAGATCGAGGGCGCCTTGCGCCCGCTCCGGCGAGCGCAGGACGCGGATGCCGCGGGCACGGCCGGGTACGCGCTCGATCGCGCCGGCCGCCTCCAGGGCTTCCAGGTGATATTGCGCCGCACGCACACCTTTGAACCCAAATGCGCGCGCGATCTCGGTCTGCGACGGCGGCACGCCCTCGGCCTCGATGTGGTCGGCAATCAGGGTCAGCACGGCGGTCTGGGTGTCGGTCAACGGCATGCTTAGTAGTATTACTACTAATCGACGATCTGACAAGCCCCGGATTGCGATTGCCCAATCTGCAATCGTCCGCCGGGATCATGCGGCCGACGCTCGGGTTGGTGCCGATCGGCGTCTCGCGTCCGCGGCGCCGTGTTATACCGGGTTCGGCGAGTGCGTCGGATGCAGCAGGTGCAGCAGGCCGGCGAGCGCCGCCGCCACGGTCTGCCGACGCACGGCTTCGCGATCGCCCTCGAAGCGATGGCGCTGTGTCGTCGCCGCGCCGCCGCGGTGCTGCCAGCCGAACCAGACCAGACCGACCGGCTTTTCGGAGCTGCCACCGCCCGGGCCGGCGATGCCGGTGACCGCGATCGCCCAATCACCCCCGAACCGTTCCAACGCACCGGCGACCATCTCGGCCGCACACGGCGCACTGACCGCGCCATGCCGGGTCAGGGTGTCGGCACCGACACTGAGCACAGCCTGCTTCAACTCGTCGCTGTAGCTGACCACGCCACCTTCGAACCAGTCCGAGCTGCCGGCCAGATCGGTGCAGGTCTTGGCGATCCAGCCGCCGGTACAACTTTCGGCCAGCACCAGGCGCTCGCCGCGTGCACGCAGCGCCGTGGCAACGCGCTCGGCCAGCACGGCCAGGGCCTGGTCGTCGGCCGGTAGCTCGAAGGACGGGTTCACAACTGCTCCGGATCGGCGTGTTCGAGCCGATACGAGGTCGCCGCACGCAGTTCGCCGCGCCAGCGATCGAAGGCCCGGACCTGGATTGCATATTCGCCGGCCGGCAGGTCGGTCGGCAGAACGCCGCGCCACAAGTGGCTGCTCGGCAGCGCTTGCGGCGTGCGCTTGTATGCGCGCAACTGGCTGGCGGCATCGTCGGCGGCATTGATCGCGGCGACGCGGGGATCAGGTGCATCGACCCGTGTCATCGGCCGCCACGGTCCCTCGCCGACCCGATATTCGACCCGGTCGCCGTCGATGCCCATGAACACGTTCGCGTGTACGCCGACGGCCGGATAACTGCCTTGGCGCAGCACGTTCGGCGCATGCACGGCGATGCCCGGATGTTCCGGCTGCCGCGCGACATGCCAGAACAGCGCATATCGGCCATCGCCATGCACGCGCAGACGGGCGTGGCCGTTGGCGGTACCGTCGGCCATGACCGCGTCGGGAATGCCGTCGGCATCCTTGACGCCGCCCCAGAAGCCGCCGCTGACGGCGCCGACGTTGTACTCATGCAGAGGCGGATCGACGCGCCAACCATCGTCGCCGTCATGGAAATAATGCTGTTGTCCATGTCGATGCCCGCTGAGCAGCAGGCGGTTCGGGAATGGCTGCAACAACCGGAACAGACGCTGACGGTCGTCGCCGCGAAAGCTCGCGCGGCCACCGGTGTCGAACAACGGAATATGCATCGCCAGCAGCAGCAGCCGCTGCCGGTCGACGGTCGCCAGGTAGCGTTCCAGAAATGCAAACTGATCCTCGCGCAGACCGCCGACGTAGGCCGGCGTCAGTCCAGGCTGGTGGATTACATTGTCGAGCAGAACCACGCTGAGATTGTGTTCTTCGTACGCGAACGTGTCGGGACCATAGTGGCGGCGGAAATTGGTCAACGACGCGGCATCGTCGAGTGCATCGAAATCCAGATCATGGTTGCCGGCGACGTGCAGCCAGGGCAGCCCCAGCCGCGCGGTGATGCGATTCAACTGTGGGTACAAGGACAGATCGTCATCGACGACATCGCCGAGGGTGAGGCCGAAGCGGGCCGGAAGCCGCAGCCGGCCCTGGTCGTCGAGCAACGGCTCGACCAGGTCGCGCCGATAGTAGTCAACCTCCAGCGCACTCGCGGTCTGCGGATCGGCGAACACCAGCACGTCGAAGGTCGCCGCGAGTTCCTGCGCCGGCCGGCAATCCAGCTGGAAGTCCCAGTCCGGGCCGGCCGGCCCGGTTGGCGCGATACCGCCATGACGCAGCCGCGGCGAACCCTCGGGCATATGGTGGCGCCAGAACACCGGCAAACCGTCGTCGCCAAGCGGCAGCCGGCAATGCGGCGGCTTGATCACGAACACCGTCTGGCCCTCAAGCACCGGCAGAGTGTACCGGCCGTCGGCATCGGTTCGCGCCAGCAGCCGCCCGTTCGATATCAGGACATCGGCAATACCGGCGCCATCTGCGGTATCGCGCACCTGCCCGGCGACGATATCCACCGCCGCCGCCTCAATAGCCGGCGCCAACAGCACCAGCAGCCAAGCCAAGCGCCAGCGGTCACCCGCCACACCCGGTGTACGACGAGCCGCTTGATGCTGCTGCCGAGCGTAGAGATTTCGAGCCATCGGGTGCATAGGTACCGCAGTTGCCCTGCCCAGTCGAGCCTACGCCACCCAAATGACTACCCGGCCATCAATTCCGGAGAACGAAAAACCACCCGACCCCATTGCTCCCTCCAGCCGCCAAGGGCCGCGAAAGAAACCCGTTGAACGCGTTCCATACACACGCCCGAACCTGATCCGCGAACGGATCCCGGAGCGCAAGCCTGCGGCGCAGCGATCCGGAAACGAGCAGCATGCCCTACACTCCAGACACTCGGCGGCTCGAAGACCCATCCAGCCAGGAGGTGACACGTGAGCGACTCGAGCATCTGGCTTCGCAAGCCAGAAAACTGGCCCGAAGGTCTGCCATGGAAGCCGCCGGCCGCGACGCTGTCCGTCGAGGTTATCGACCGGATACTGACGGAGTGTTCGAGCGAAACGTCGAGGCAGCAGCGGGAAGAGCATCTGCGCCGGGTCGCTCAAGTTTTGCGCGAGCGGCACTCACATCTTCCGTGGTTCATGGAACAGGAGAGGCTCAATCCCAACTACTTCAGGATGCTCGCAGCCAGCGCGTGGAACACGGCGTAGGCGATTCGCGCGAAGGCATCCTGTACAGCCGGCCAGAAACGCCTCCATCCGGAGTTCCCGATGACATCCAGGCAGCGCCAGGACCAGATTCCCGGCGAATCGAAGGCCGAGTCAACGACTGGCTCCGAGCCAGTGGAGACGCCAGCACCCAAGTCCGGTTCCCCGAGGTCGCGCCGGATCAACTGTCTGGCTGTCTGACGCCTTACGTGGCGCCCTGGACGCCCTCGGAGAAGCCACCGGAACCCGGATCGTCGTCATCAAGAACGACACGCCGGAAGTCCTGAGCTTCAAAGGCGTCACCAGGGGCGACGGCGTTCTGTACGTGTCTTCGGACGCGCAGTCCCCGGCGACAACGGTCGCATCACACGAGTTCGTGCACCAGCTCCGAAAGGACAGCCCGGAGCTGTATGCCGAAATCGAGGCCGAGGTTGCGCGCCTGGGCAAGCTGCCTGAGTTCGAGGCGGAACTACATCGCCGCGGGGACGATCGGGCCGCACAGAGCACGCTGGAGGAACTGACTGCGGATGCGGTCGGCGATGCAATGACCGATCGCGCATTCCGGTTCATCACCTGCTCTCGGGGAACACGACGTCGCTGGTATTGCTGATGGCGCCGCCGCGTGCGAGATCCGGGTACCGACTTCAAGCATGAGACAAGCAACCCCGTCGACCGGTATGTGCTTGCGTACACCATTCTTGTCGACCACAACGAAGGCGTCATCGAGTACATCAAGACGACCCTTGCTGACGAACAGCAGCGACAGACGCTCCTTGATCGGTATCGGTCGAAGTGCCGCCAAGAGCGACGCACTACACCAGTTTCCGGACCAAGAGCGGGCCGGATTGCCGGCAGTCCGCCGCATCCGACCTTGCGATGAGCACCGGGAGCAACGAGTGCTCCGGACGCGGCCGTTACACTGTGCGGCCCTGCCAACCGTACGCCCGTTCATGTCCAGCGCCGATCTCGAACAGCACACGCCGCTGATGCGCCAGTACCTGCGGGCGAAGGCCGAGTATCCGGACCTGCTGCTGTTCTTCCGGATGGGCGATTTCTATGAGCTGTTCTACGACGATGCGCGCAAGGCCTCTCGCCTGCTCGACATCACCCTGACCCAGCGCGGA
>CAZFUH010000330.1:0-4490 GCA_964522235.1 uncultured Rhodanobacteraceae bacterium | reverse complement strand
GAGTTCGACGGCGACAGCGGCCGATTCTCGACCGACAGCAGCTGCAGGGTGAACAGTTCGGGAAAGACGATGAAGTCGGCGCGGTAGTCGGACGCGACATCGACGAAAAACTCGACCTGGGTTGCGAACTCCTCGAACGAGGCGACCCGGCGTTGCTGGTACTGGATGGTCGCGACCCGGACCGCGTCCGGCAGGCGGCCCTCGGAACGGCCATCGTCCTTTTCCGATTGCGGCCGATAGCGCGCGTTGCGCCAGACCAGATGCACGGCATAGCCGCCGGAGGCCCGGTCGTCGGGCAGGTAGCGCGGCAGTACGCCGATCGGCTCGAAACCATTGCGCAGCTGGAAGCTCAGCGCGGCGTCGCGGCGGGTGCCGCTGCACACCTCGGCGACATAGGTATCGACATCACCATCGGTGCGCCGGTGCCAACGGGCAAATCCCGGCAGGCGGCCGGCAAACACGATGCCCTTGAGGTTCAGGTCTTCGCACAGCTCACGCCGGCGCCGGTAGAAGCGCCGACCGATGCGCAGGTTGCGATAGGCCGGGTCGACGCAGACCTCCATGCCATACAGCCAGTCACCGCGCGGGTTGTGGCGAGCGGCGAACCCGCCGCCGGTGATCACGACCCAGTCGTGTCGCGCCAGGGCGACCGACTCTTCGATGCGAAACGTGGCGCAGAACCCGACCACGACACCGTCGTACTCGGCCACCAGCTGGCCCTGAGGAAACCGCGCCTGCTGGCCGAGCAGCATCTCCGGCGAATAGCCGTCGCCGGCGCCGTACACCGCTTCGGACAGCTTCGCCAGGGCTGCGACATCGCCCGGAACCGCCGTGCGGACCGTCAGTGAAGGCGGGTTCGATTGCGGTGATGCAGCAGTCAAGATGACACTCCGACGGTCGTGCGGCTCAGCAGCATACCGGACCCCTGCCGCGGGCCGCTGTGCAGCCTGGGCCTAGCCGAATCACCCATCGCGGCGACGCCGGATCGAAGTCCTATAGCAGCAACCGCCGGATATCGCCGAGGGTTCGGCTCAAGAAGCTCGTGAAGCGCGCGGCGTCGGCGCCATCGATGACCCGATGGTCATAGCTCAGCGACAGCGGCAGCATCAGGCGTGGCGCGAATTCCTTGCCGTTCCAGACCGGCTTCATGGCTGAGCGCGACACGCCCAGAATCGCCACTTCCGGCGCATTGACGATCGGCGTGAACGCCGTGCCGCCAATGCCGCCAAGCGAGCTGATCGAGAAACAGCCGCCGGACATCTCGGCCGGGCCGAGTTTTCGGTCGCGCGCCTTGGCGCTGATCTCGCCAAGCTCGGCGCTCAGTTCCAGCAGGCCTTTGCGATCGCAGTCGCGCAATACCGGTACCACCAGACCGTCCGGCGTGTCGACGGCGATGCCGATGTGGAGGTATTTCTTCAGCACCAGGTTGTCGCCGCCGGCATCGAGCGAAGAATTGAAATGCGGAAAAGCCTTCAGCGCTGCGACCGCGGCCTTGATCAGGAATACCAGAGGGGTGACCTTGGTGTCCTTGTTTTCCTCGCCCAGACGCTTGCGGAAAGCCTCCATCTCGGTAATGTCGGCTTCGTCGTGCTGGGTGACATGCGGAATCATCGCCCAGTTGCGCGCCAGGTTGGCGCCGGAGATCTTCTTGATCCGAGACAGCGGCCTGGTCTCGATTTCGCCGAACTTGGCGAAGTCGACCTTCGGCCACGGCAGCAGGCTCAGTCCGCCTCCGGCCACCGGGGCCGCCGCACCGCCACCGCCGGACAGGGTGGATTTGACGAACTGCTGCACGTCCTCGCGGGTGATTCGGCCCGAGCGCGCCGAGCCGCTGACCCGCTGCAGGTCGACGCCGAGCTCGCGCGCGAATGCACGTACGGCCGGCGACGCATGCGGCACCTTGGCCGGCGCCACGGCATCGGCACCGAACTCCACCGGTGGTGTCCGCGGCGGCGCGATCTCGGCATCGATGCCCGGCCGGTTCGCCTCGGCCGGCGGCGCGGCTGCCGCTTGAGGCGTTGCCCCATCGTCGCGATCAGCAGCGGCCTTGGCTGCCGGCTCCGCTTGCCGTTTGTCCTCGTCGTCGGCGCTGTCCGCCTGTGACTTGTCCGCACTCTTCGCCGCCGGTGCTGCGGCCTTGGGATCGCCGTCGTCGGATGCTTCAATCAGAGCGACGACGGTTCCCTCGCCGACGCTGTCGCCGATCTTGACCTTGAGTTCCTTGACCACGCCGGCGAACGGTGCCGGCACTTCCATCGTCGCCTTGTCCGACTCCAGCGTCACCAGGCCCTGATCCTTGGTCACCGGGTCGCCGACGGCAACCAGCAGCTCGATCACCGGCACGCCGCTGAAATCGCCAATGTCGGGGACTTTCGCTTCCTTGATGTCGGCCATGATCGATCCTGGATTCCTGGGAGGGCGCACGCGCTGCGGCGGCCATTGTGCCGGCTCCCTGCGCCCCGGCCAAGCACGAGAGCCGAGCCTTGTCCCCTGCTGTCAATGCAACAGCCACCAGCTCAGGGTGATGATCACGCCCAGGCCGATCAGATTCAGGGCAAGGCCGGCGCGCATCATGTCGCGACCGGTGACCAGACCGGAGCCATAGGCGACCGCGTTCGGCGCCGTCGCGACCGGCAGCATGAAGGCGCAGCTCGCGGTCAGCGCCGCCGGCAGCATCAGCAGGGCCGGTTCGATGTCCATCGCCAGCGCGGCGACCGCGAGGATCGGCATCAGCAGTACGGCGCTGGCGGTATTGCTGGCGATTTCCGACAGCAGGGTCATGCCGATGCAGACGATCGCCAGCAGCAGCAGCGGTGACAGCCCCTGCATGCCGCCCAGGTGTTCGGCGACGACAGCGCTCAGCCCGGAGCGCTCGAACGCGGTTGCCAGCGCAATGCCGCCGCCGAACAGGATCAGCGCACCCCAGGGGATGCTCGACGCCTGCTCCCAGCTCAGCAGGCGCTGGCCACGACCATCAGGCACCAGGGCCATCGCGATCACCGCCAGCAAGGCCACGGAGGCATCGTTGGCCTGGCTCAGCCCCAGCCACTCGCGCCAGCCGCCGTACGGTTCGCTGCGCGTGATCCAGGCCAGCGCGGTCAGCGCGAAGAGCGCCATGACCCGGCGTTCGCCGGCGCTCCAGGGGCCGAGCTCGGGCAACGGCGCCGCCGGCGTGCCGGCCAGGCGCCGTCCCAGCCATAGCGCGGCCAGAGGGATGAACACTGCGACCACCGGAATGCCGATGCTCATCCAGTCCAGAAAACTGTAGGCGATGCCGGTGCTTTGCTCGTAGGTGCGCATGAACACCAGGTTCGGCGGTGTGCCGATCGGCGTGCCCATGCCGCCGATCGAGGCGCCGTAGGCGATGCCCAGGATCAGCGGCAGGCGCAGGCGCGGATCGGGGTAGCGTTCGAGCACGGCCAGGGCGACCGGCAGCATCATCAGGGTCGTCGCGGTGTTCGATATCCACATGCTGCATGCCGCTGTGGCCGCCATGAAGCCGAACAGCAGACGCCGACCGCTGCTGCCGCCGAACAGCTGCACCATGCCGAAGGCCAGGCGCCGATGCGCGTGCTGGGCTTCCAGGGCCTTGGACAGCATGAAGCCACCCATCAGCAACAAGATCAGGTCGTTGCCATAGGCCTGTGCGACCTCGACCGGGGTCAGCACACCGAGCAGGGGCAGTACCGCCAGCGGCACCAGGGCGGTGACCGGCGCCGGCACCGGTTCACTGATCCACCAGCCCGCGCACAGGACGGTGATCGCAACGGTGATCGCGATGGCGGTTTCGGCCCCGCCTGCAGCCAGTGCCGTGCCGGTCGCTATCGCCAGCAGCGGCACCACCCAGATGGCGTGTCGTCGTTGTCTTGTCATGCCGTACCCGGCCCCGTGGCGCGGCCACCTTGGCCGCAATCGCCGTTCGGTGCAACCGTTTCATGGCTTCACGCCAGCGGCAATTGGGCGCGAAACCGTTGGGGAAGCGCGAAGGCTCCGCGTACCATCGCCGGATGGAGGACGCGGAGATCCTGGTTCTGGGCGGCAGCGGTCTGGTCGGCGCGCATGTACTGCGCCAGCTGTTCGCGGCCGCGCGACCGGCCTATGCGCTGACGCGGGCCGGGCAGCCGCCGCCAGCGCTTGCGTCCATGGCGCGATGGCACTGCGGCGCCGGCTATGACCTGGATCGCGGTCTCGGACCGTGGCCCGCAGCGCAGCGCTTGATCAGCGCCGGGCCGCTGACCGGGTTGGCGAACTGGCTGGAGCGCAGCGCGCCGCCCGGACTGCATCGGTTGGTGGCCCTGGGCTCGACCAGTGTCGCGACCAAGACCTCGTCGCCGGACCCGGCCGAGCGCGCACTGGCGCGGCGGCTGGCCGACGCGGAAGCCCGGGTCCGCGCCCGTTGCCAACAGCTCGACATCACCTGGACCTTGTTGCGACCGACCCTGATCTGGGGCGATGGCCGCGATCAGAATCTGAGCAGGCTGGCGGAACAG
>CAZFUH010000329.1:0-4492 GCA_964522235.1 uncultured Rhodanobacteraceae bacterium | reverse complement strand
CGGTCCCAGATCGAGATCGAACAGGCGGTTGCCCAGGCGCGACTGGTAGTAGTAATCACGCTTGGGGGTGGCCTGGGCGATGATCTCGATTTGCCGGTCGTTGAGGCCGAAGTCTTGGTAGATGCCACGGATCTGCGGCTCGCTCGCCTGTGGGTTGGGCAGGAAGATGCGGCTGGCGCAGCTCTCGATGATTGCCGCAGCGATGCTGGAATCCTTGATGTCGGCCAGCGACTGGGTGGCGAAGACGACGCTGACATTCTTCTTGCGCAGGGTCTTGAGCCACTGGCGGATACGTGCGGCGAACAGCGGATCGTCGAGAAACAGCCAGGCCTCGTCGAGGATCAGCAGGGTCGGCGCGCCGTCGAAGCGCTCCTCGAAACGGGCGAACAGGTAACTCAGCACGGCGGCCACCGTCGCCTTGCTGTGCATCAGTTCCTCCATCTCGAAGCACTGCACGTCGGCGCTGCCCAGCCGATCCTGATCGGCATCCAGCAATGCACCATGAGCACCGCCCAGTACGTAGGGTTGCAGTGCCTGGCGAAGGTTGTTGTCCTGCAGCAGCACGGACAAACCGGTCAGCGTGCGTTGCGCCTCCGGGGCGCCGGCCAGGCTGTCCAGCGCCGTCCACAGAGCAGCCTTCTGTTCGGGGCCGACGGCCACGCCTTCCTGTAGCAGGCGCGCTTCCAGCCATTCCGCAGCCCAGGCGCGATAGCCCGGCTGATTGATGCGCGCCAGAGGCTGGAAGGCCAGGTCGCTGTCGCCGCCGAGGTCGTAGTGCTCGCCACCCAGGCCCAGCACCGTTGCGCGCAGCGAACGCCCCATATCGAACAGAAACAGGCGTGAGCCCGGGTAGCGTCGAAACTGCAGAGCCAGGGTCGCCAGCAATACCGATTTGCCCATGCCCGTGGGGCCAGCCACCAGGGTGTGACCGACATCGCCAACGTGGGTGACCAGGCGAAACGGTGTCGCGCCATCGGTGCGGGTGATCACCAATGGCGGGCCATCCAAATGCTCGTTGCGTGCAGGGCCAGCCCAGACTGCCGAGACCGGCATCAAGTGCGCCAGGTTGAGTGTGGAGATCAGCGGCTGGCGGACATTGGCGTAGGCGTTGCCGGGGATCGACGACAACCAGGCATCCACCGCGTTGAGGCTCTCGGCGAGGGTGACGAAGCCGCGACCCTGGATCACTCGCTCGACCCGGCGCAGCTTCTCGTCGGCGACCTGGGCATCGACATCGCTCACCGTCACGGTGGCGGTCACATAGCCGAACGCGACCTGGTCGGCGCCGAGTTCCTGCAGCGCCGCGTCGGCGTCGCTGGCTTTGCTCGCCGCGTCGCTGTCGAGTAATGGGCTTTCCTGCTGGAAGATCGCTTCGCGCAGCAGTGCCAGGACGCCCTTGCGCTTGGCGAACCACTGCCGGCGTAGGCGCACCAGTTCCTTTTCGGCCTCGTCCTTCTCCAGGCAGATGAGGCGGCTCGACCAGCGATAGGCGAAGCCCAGGCGGTTGAGAGCGTCTAGTACGCCTGGCCAGGTCGAGGTGGGGAAGCCACGTACTGACAGCACGCGCAGGTGCTGCTCGCCCAAGCGCGGAGCCAGACCGGTGGTCAGGGGACTGTCGGCCAGCAGAGCATCGAGGTGGAAGGGCAACTCGGGTACAGCCAACTGCTGGCGGTGGGTCGAAACCGTGGAATGCAGGTAAGTCAGCGTCCGGCTGTCATCGAGCCAGGTGACCTCCGGCATCACCCCGTCCAGAAGGTCGAAGAAACGATCTGTCTCGACGACGAAGGCAGCAAGCCGTTCCCGCCAGTCGACACCACGCTGCGCCCGGTGCTCGTAGAGCAGGCCAGCGGCGCGCGAGCGCGACTCCTCTGGTGGCAGGTAGAGCAGCGTCAGGTGATAGCTGCTCTCGAAGTGGCTTCCGTGCGCCTCGAAGGCGGCGCGGCGCTCCTCGTCCACCAGCCAGGACAACGGCTCGGGAAAGTCGCTGTCAGGATAGTTGGCTGCCGCCAGGCGCTCGGCTTCGACAAATAGCGCCCAGCCCGAGCCGAGGCGACGGAGGGCATTGTTCAGGCGCGCCGAGGTTGCAACCAGTTCGCCCTGGGTGGCGCTGTCCAGGTCCGGTCCGCGAAAGCGCAAGCTACGTTGGAACGAACCGTCCTTGTTCAATACGACGCCGGGTGCGACCAGGCCGGCCCATGGCAGCCAGTCGGCGAGTTGGGCAGGGCGGCGTTGGTATTCGGTGAGGTTCAGCATGGCGGCCTCCTCACACATCCAGCAGCGACGGCTGCTTGATATGCCGGGCAAACACCTGGAGGAACTGCGGGTCCAGACGGGCGCCCCAAACTGCTAGCGAGTGGCCGACCAACCAGAGCGCCAAGCCAGGCAGCCAGAGTTGCAGGCCCAGGCCGACCACGGCCGCCAGGGTGCCGTTCAGGATCGCCACGTTGCGTGGTGCGCCACCGAGCAGAATCGGCTCGGCAAGCGAGCGGTGCAGCGGCACCTCGAAACCGGATATGAGTTCGCGTTCGCCGTTCATGCGATCACCGCCCCGCCGGCAAAGCTGAAAAAGCTGAGGAAAAAGGACGACGCGGCGAAGGCGATCGACAGGCCAAAGACAATCTGGATCAGCTTGCGAAAGCCGCCGCTGGTGTCGCCGAAGGCAAGCGTCAGGCCTGTGGAAATGATGATGATCACTGCGATGATGCGCGCCACCGGACCCTGTACGGAGTCAAGGATCGATTGCAGCGGTCCTTCCCAGGGCATGCCGGAGCCGGCTGCGAGCACAGGCAGGGAGGAGCCCAGGCAGAGGGCACCGAGCATCAAGGCGCTGATGAGGCGACGACGATTAGCAACGCGGGGATGGCAGGCAGTCATGACTGTTTTCCTGAGTAAGCGAAGGAATGAATGCGGGGGCGATGGACGTGAGTTGATAGCCGCGCTCGTCATAGCCGGTGACGTGGGCGATCTGCTGGACATAGCGCGTGTGGCCACGCCCGGCTAGAAACACCACCAGGTTCACCGCCTCGGCGATCAACGCCCTCGGCGCGGTCAGGGCGACTTCCAGAATCAGTTGCTCCAGGCGCAGCAGTGCGCCCAGTGCAGAGCCGGCATGAATGGTGGCGATACCGCCGGGATGGCCGGTGCCCCAGGCCTTGACCAGATCCAGCGCCTCGCCGCCGCGCACTTCGCCGACCACCACGCGATCGGGGCGTAAACGCAGCGTGCTGCGCACCAGATCAGCCATGGAGACCACGCCGGGCTTGGTGCGTAGGGCAACGTGATCGAGGGCCGGGCACTGCAACTCGACCGTGTCCTCAAGCACCAGTACACGGTCACCACTGCCGGCCACCTCGGCCAGCAATGCGTTAGCCAGAGTGGTCTTGCCGCTGCTGGTGCCGCCGGCCACGAGGATGTTCTGTCGCTCGCGTACGGCCGCGCGCAGGTGCTCTGCCTGGGTAGCGCTGAGAATGCCGTCGGCTACGTACTGCTGCAGCGGGATGACGCCGGCTGCACGCTTGCGCAGGGCGAAGGTGGGGCTTGCCACCACAGGCGGCAGTACACCTTCGAAGCGCTCGCCAGTTCCTGGCAGTTCGGCGCTCAGCAGAGGCTGGTTACGATGTACCTCCTGACCGACATGCGCTGCCACCAGACGGATGATCCGTTCACCGTCGGCAGCCTCTAGCGTGCCCAGATGGACGCGACCAGTGGACAGGCGATCCAGCCATAGCATGCCGTCAGGGTTTAGCATCACCTCGACCACGTCCGGATCGTCAAGGGCAGCAGCGATCTGCGGGCCCATCGCCGTGCGCAGCATGCGCGTGCGCCGCTCCAGGGACGTTGCCGCAACGCTCAGCACTGGGGAGGAGGCAACAGTCATGGACGCTCTCCCGAAACCAGGGCCTCTGCCTGAAGCTCTTCCTGCACGTCCCTGACCAGGCTGCGCCCGCGCTGCAGGTGACGCCCCAGTTGCTCGATGAACTGGCTGAAGCGCAGCTTGCCCTGCGCGCGCGCCGCGTCCTGATGCGCCTCGGGCACCGGTGTGCTGACCGTGAGGTAGTAACGCACGTACAGCGCCACGGTCTCGATGAGGATGTTCTGGTCGCGCTCCAGCCGCTCGAACTGGCGCGACAGTCGATCCAGGCGCTTGGCCATGGCCACCTCGCGCTGCTCGCCGGACTCGGGCGAGAGCCAGGAGTTCAGCGCCGCAGCGATGATCGAGGACTTCGACACACCCTTGGTGATCGCCAGTTCGTTCAGACGCTTGGCATGTTCGGGTTGGATAAACAGGTTGAGGCGGGCTCGGCTCATAGGGCTATTCCATCGTCAGGGGCGAGGGCGGCCAGCCGCGCCACGCGCTGCAGGCGTGGATCCGGCTGGGTGGGGAAGGGCGTGGGAATGTCGTCCTCGTCGAGCAGCAGCAGGTCGCTGGCCAGCTCGTCGTGATCCGGCAACTGGGTGACTTCCGCCAACTCGGGTTGAATGTTCGGGCCGC
>CAZFUH010000328.1:0-4500 GCA_964522235.1 uncultured Rhodanobacteraceae bacterium | reverse complement strand
GCTGCTGTGGATGGTCGGCGGCGCATTCAAGCCAAACCATGAGATTTTCGGCTCGATCGGCTTCATCCCGAATGAGCCGACCCTGGACGGCTTTCGCGACGGCTGGCGCACCAGCACCGAATACACCTTCGCAACCTACCTGATCAACACGTTCATGATCATCGTCCCGAAGGTGCTGCTGACGGTGATCTCCTCGGTCCTGGTCGCATTCGGCTTTGCCCGCTTCAACGTGCCGGGCAAACGCATCCTGTTTGCGCTGCTGATCGCAACCATCCTGCTGCCCAAGAGCGTGCTGCTGATTCCGCAGTACCTGATGTTCCGCGAGTTCGGCTGGCTCGATACCTTCCTGCCGCTGTACGTGCCGTCGGCGTTCGCGGTCGAAGGCTTCTTCGTGTTCCTGATCATCCAGTTCATGCGCTCGCTGCCACCGGACCTGGAGGAAGCTGCAGTGATCGACGGCTGCCGAAGCTGGCAGGTGCTGCTGTATGTCCTGGTGCCGATGCTGCTGCCGGCGATCATCGCGGTCGCCCTGTTCCAGTTCATGTGGTCGATGAACGACTTCATCCAGCCGCTGGTATACCTGAGCAGCGTCGAGAACTACCCGATCTCGCTGGCGTTGAAGCTGGCGATCGACGTCACCGAGGCGACCAGCTGGAACCAGGTCCTGGCGATGTCGACGATCGCCCTGTTGCCGTCGCTGATCCTGTTCTTCGTCGCCCAGCGCTATTTCATGGAAGGCACGACCGCCGGAGCGGTGAAGGGATGAGCCGCCTGCGCGTCATCGTCTGGGTGCTGACGCTGTCGCTCGCGGCCAGCGCGATCCGCGCCGACGAGATCACCCTGCGCATGTCCTGGTGGGGCGGCAACGAAGTCCATCGCGCCCTGCTCGACAGCGTGCGCGAGTTCGAGCGCCGGCATCCGGACATCCGCGTGCGCACCGAGTACACCGGCTGGACCGGTCACCTGGAGCGGCTGACCACGCAGATTGCCGGCGGCACCGCGCCGGACCTGATGCAGATCAACTGGAACTGGCTGGCGCTGTTCTCCAGCGACGGTCGCGGCTTCTACGACCTGCAGCAATTGCGCGAGATCATCGACCTCGACAGCGTCGACACCGACGCCCTGGCGATGGGCACGGTGCATGGCCGGCTCAACGCCTTGCCAACTTCGATGGCCGCCCGCTTGTTCTATTTCAATGCAACCACGTTCGCGAAAGCCGGCCTCGACGTACCCGGCAACTGGGACGAGTTGCTTGCCGCCGGGCCAGTCTTCCGCGACCGCCTCGGCCCGGAGCACTACCCGCTGGACCTGCACCTGCAGGACGTGGTTGCGGTCGCCCGCAGTTGGCTGGTGCAGCAGACCGGCCAGCCGCTGATCGATGAGGACGCACGCCGACTGAACATCGACGCGACGCAGATCGCCGACATGCTGCGCTTCTACCAGACCCTGGTCGACCACCATGTCATTCCCGACGCTCGCACACGGGCCTCCTACGGCCATGTCGCGCCGCACGAGATGCGCCCGTGGATCGACGGCCGCTTCGCCGGCAGCTACCAGTGGATCAGTGCGATCGGCAAGTTCATCGAAACCCTGGCGCCGGGTCAGGAAGTGGTGCTGGCGCCGTACCCGATGCTGCTCGATGCCGTCGATGCCGGACTGCTGTACCGGCCGGCGATGATGCTCGCGATCAACGCCCGCAGTGCGCATCCGCGCGAAACCGCCCTGTTGCTGGATTTCCTGCTCAACGATGCCGAGCCGGTCCGGCGCATCGGCCTGTTGCGCGGCGAGCCGGTGAGCACGCGCGCAGTGCGGATCCTGGCCGAAGACGGCGCCCTGCACGGCCTGTCGGTCGAGGGTGCGGCGCAGATCGCCGAGCTGCCGCATGCCGTGCACGAGAGCGCCTGGTTCGAACATGCGCGCGTACGCGATGCCTTCATCGACGTGTTCGAACTCTATGCCTATGGGCGCATCGACGCCGACGCTGCCGGACAACGATTGCATGCGGACTTGAACCGGATCCTCGGCCGGATCATCCGTTGAACAGCCATGAACTTCGCTCGCCCATGCGTGCCGACCTGCTGCTGACCAGCGCCGACAGCGCGATCGTCGAGATCAGCAACGGGCAACCGTGGCGTTCATCGCTGCCACACCGGTTCCGGCTCGATGGCACAGCGGTCCTGGAGAGTACGGACAACCTCGTCACCCTGCGCGGCCTGACGCCAAGAAGCCAGTACCGATTGACTATCGAGTCGGCTGGACAGTGCCTTGAACTGGACCTGCACACGGCGGCGGAAGCCTGGCGTCTGGACGTGCGCGAGTTCGGTGCTGTCGGCGACGGGGTCCGCGATGACACCAGCGCCCTGCAGGCGGCGATCGCCAGCTGTCCCCCTGGCGGCACGGTCGTACTGCCGCCCGGCGACTGGCTCAGCGCACCGCTGTTCCTGAAATCGCACCTGCGCCTGCATCTGATGCGTGGTGCGCGCCTGCTCGGCCATCCCGACATCGACCGCTGGCCACTGTTGCCGGCGACGCTGACAGCCACCGATGGCGGCGCCGCGCAGGTGCTCGGCAGCTGGGAGGGCCGGCCGGCGCCGTGCCACGCCAGCCTGCTGACCGCGATCGGCGTCGAACGACTGCTGATCGACGGCGAAGGCTGCATCGACGGCAACGCCTCGTTCGCGACCTGGTGGAGCCGGCCGAAGACACCGTTTGCCGGCTGGCGACCGCGTGCCGTGCTGATCGCCAACGCACGCCGCGTCGCAATCGAGGGCATCCGCATCCGCAATTCGCCGTCGTGGACCGTGCACGCCTTGCGCTCGCGCCGGCTGCTGTTCGCGAACCTCGACGTACAGGCGCCGGCCGACTCACCGAACACCGATGGCATCGACCCGGAGTCCTGCCAGCGCGTACGCATCAGCGGCTGTCGCTTCGACACCGGCGACGACTGCATCGCGATCAAGTCCGGCAAGCCCGGCGGCGACGGTCCGCCGCCGCCGACGCGAGCGGTCCTGGTGTCGAACTGCCAGATGCGCGCCGGTCATGGTGCGGTCGTCATCGGCTCCGAGTGCGCTGGCGGTGTCTACGGCGTGCTCGCGCGCGACTGCGTATTCGACGGCACCGACCGCGGCCTGCGCATCAAGACCCGGCGCGGCCGCGGCCGCGCCGCGGTGATCGCGAACATTGCCCTACACAACGTACACATGCACAACGTCGGCACGCCGATCTCGATCAACAGCTTCTACTGGTGCGATCCCGACGGTCGCGAACCGCACGTCGGCGACCGCCGGCCGCATCCGGTCGACGATGGCACGCCATCGATACGCGACATCTCCATTGAGCAGGTCGACTGCGAGGCGACCCGACATGCCGCCGCCTGGGTGCTCGGCCTGCCTGAGCAGCCGATCGAGCGCCTGTACATCAACGGCCTGCGCGTGCGCTACGCAGCCGATGCCGAGCCCGGCCACCCGGACATGGCCGAGGGCATCCCGGCCGTGGCCCGGCAGGGTCTGCATCTGGAGAACGTCCGCGGCCTGACCGTGGGCGCGCTCGATGTCGCCGGTGCCGAGGGTCCGACTCTACATCGCGAGAACGTCGAATGAGCCTGTCCGACCGACCCGACCTTGAGACTCTTTGCGCGCCGCTGGCAGCGAACCTGGCACCGTTCCTGCGCCGCTGCCTCGACCAGTGGCAGCCGTACCGACCCGGGCGCTGGCTGTACGAGGACGGCATTGTCTGGAAGGGCGCGCTCGACCTCAGTGCCGCGACCGGCCTGCGCTTTGCCGGCGATTTCGCCTACCGCGAGATCTCGGCACGCATCGCGGCCGACGGCGAGATCGCCGGCTATGCGCAGGACGAATACAACATCGACCACATCAACCCCGGCCGCGCCGTGCACCTGCTCTGGCAGTCCAGCGGCGAAGCCCGCTTCCGGCACGCCGTCGAGCGCCAGCTGGCCCAGCTCGCCGCGCATCCGCGCACCGCCTCCGGCAACTACTGGCACAAGCAGATCTATCCGAACCAGGTCTGGCTCGATGGCCTGTACATGGCGCAGCCGCTGCGCTGCGCCTGGGCCGCCGAGCACGGCGACGCCGACACCATCGCCGACGTGCTGCAGCAGTTCCGCAGCGTCTGGCAGCGCATGCGCGAGCCCGGCAGCGGCCTGCTCCGGCACGGCTGGGACGAGAGCGGCCGCGAACGCTGGGCCGATCCGTCGACCGGCCTGTCGGCGAACGTCTGGGGCCGGGCCCTGGGCTGGTACGTGATGGCCCTGGCCGACTGCATCGAAGCCCTGCGCGAAGCCGGGACCGACAACGCCGCTGCCGGCGTCAACGAACTGGCCGCCATGCTCGAGCAGACCGCCGCCGCCCTGCTCGCCGTGCGCAGCCCGAACGGCCTCTGGTACCAGCTCACCGCCCTGCCCGATGTGGCCGGCAACTACGAGGAAACCTCGGCCAGCCTGATGATCGCCTGCGCGCTGATGAAGGGCGCGCGCCTGCGCGT
>CAZFUH010000327.1:0-4512 GCA_964522235.1 uncultured Rhodanobacteraceae bacterium | reverse complement strand
GGTCTGGTACACCTATCTCGAAAACGGCAGCCCGACCTGGTACTACGCTCAGGGCGGCGCGCCGGCGGACACCGGGATCTGGCGAGTGCCGCTGTACCGCATTGTCTGGAACGGAAGTACGACCCATGCCACCCAGGTCGGCGACATCAACCTCGCCGAACTTGGCCAGGTGCGACTGAGCTTCACGTTCAACCTCGATGGCGTGAGCGGATCGGAAACCATGACCCGCCTCGGCGACGACGGCTGTCTGGCCTTCAACGGTCAGGATCTGGACGTCACTGGGCACTGGTTCTCGCCCAGCCTTCCCGGCTTTGGTTACAGCTATCAGCTGATCCCGGGGAGCGCACCACAGGAGGTGTTCATCTCCTACCTCTACGATGGCAACGGGTTTCCGCGCTGGGTCTATGGCCAGCGCGGCTTCGATCCGAACAGCACCACGCTGCCGCTGTTCTGGCTCAGCGGCTTCTGTCCGACCTGCCCCGCGATAGCGACCACGACGCACGCCGTCGGCACTGGAACGCGTGTGCTCGCCAGCAACGACATCACCAGCATGGGCGCCGATGTGAACTTCACGCCGCCGCTGTCCGGCCACTGGAACGAGAATCGGCCGACCACGATGTTGTCGGCACGCAAGTTCTGTCGATAGTCGAACGGACGGACAGGAGCACGATCGACTGATGACAGCCACGACCGAATCTGCCGGATTCCGCCGGTCCACCGATCCCCGCCGGTGCCTGCGAGATGCGCGCGCCACCTTGGTCACCGCCGTGTCGTTCGCGGCGCTGGCATCGATGGCGCTGGACACCGCAGCAGCGGTCGCACCGGACCCTGCTTTCCGCACCTGCCTGGACGGCCTGATCGAACCGGCACGCAAGGCCGGGGTCGAGACCGAGAACTTTCGTCGCTTCACAGTGGGCCTGGAGCCCGATCCGAGCGTACTCGAGCTGCTCGACGCGCAGCCGGAGTTCACGACGCCGATCTGGGACTATCTGGCAGCCATGGTCGATCAGCACCGGATCGACGACGGCCGCGCCAAGCTCGTCGAACATGCCGATTTGCTGCGCCGGGTCGAGCATGAATACGGCGTCGACCCGGCGACCGTGGTCGCGGTCTGGGGTGTCGAGAGCGACTATGGACAGATCACCGGCAAGCGGCCACTGCTGCGTTCGCTGTCGACCCTGGCCTGCGCCGGTCGCCGACAGGCTTTCTTTCGCAGCGAACTGTTCGCCGTGCTCAAGCTGCTGCAGGACGGTGACCTCGTCGACCCGGAGATCACCGGCTCCTGGGCGGGTGCCTTCGGCCAGACCCAGTTCATGCCCAGCACGTATCAGCGGATCGCGGTCGACTTCGATGGCGATGGTCGTCGCGACCTTGTCGACAGCGTCGCCGATGCCCTGGCCTCGACTGCGAACTACCTGAAGCAGGCTGGCTGGCGCAGCGGCCGCCCCTGGGGTTTCGAGGTTCGCTTGCCGTCCGGGTTCGATCTCAGCCAGGCCGGCCGGCGCAGCAAGGCGCCGATCTCGACCTGGAGCGCCCGCGGCGTTCGCCGGCTGGATGGTTCGCCGCTGGTCGCCGAGGGTGTCGACGCCGCTACCCAGGCCGCCGTGATCGCACCGGCCGGAGGCGATGGCCCGGCGTTCGTGGTTCTGCGCAACTACGACGCGATCTTCTCGTACAACGCCGCGGAGAGCTACGCGCTGGCGATCGCGTTCCTGGCCGAGCATCTGCGCGGCGTCGAGACGATGCCACTCACCTCATGGCCCACCGACGATCCCGGCCTGTCGCGCACACAACGGCGTGAATTGCAGGAACTGCTGCTCGCGCGTGGGCATGACATCGGCGAAGCCGACGGCATCATCGGCAGCCGAACCCGGCATGCGATCGTCGCCGAACAGCAGCGCCTGGGCTTGGAGCCGGCAGATGGCCGTGCCGGCGGGCGCATACTTGAGGCACTGCGGGACTGATCCGATCTCGGCTC
The DNA here is from genome assembly GCA_964522235.1 of uncultured Rhodanobacteraceae bacterium. Lineage (GTDB taxonomy): Bacteria > Pseudomonadota > Gammaproteobacteria > Xanthomonadales > UBA2363 > Pseudofulvimonas. The sequence continues at coordinate 2,534 of CAZFUH010000327.1, read as the reverse complement.
TGGTCGACAACAGATCAGGTTCGACGATGCCCGGTCTGCAATCGCTTGCGAGGCCTCCCGACTGAGACTCAGGCCGCGTGGCTGGAGACGTCTTGCCGGCGCTTGAGGTGCACCAGCAGCAGCGAGATCGCGGCCGGCGTGACGCCGGCGATACGGCCGGCCTGGCCGATGCTGTCCGGACGCGCAGCTTCCAGCTTCTGTCGGACCTCGGCGCTGAGTCCAGCGACCTTGCCGTAGTCAAAGCCGGCGGGAATCGCGGTCGCCTCGTGGCGCCGGCTGCGTTCGATGTCCTCGGTCTGGCGCTGTAGATAGCCCGCGTACTTGCTCTGGATCTGCACCTGTTCGGCAACCAGGGGATCGGCGGCTCCGGGTTGCAACTCGGGCACCGAGAGCAGGGCCGCGTAGTCCATCTCCGGACGACGCAGCAGGTCGAGCATGGAGTTTTCGCGGCTGATGACGATGCCCAGATGGCGTTCGATCGCGGCGCCGAGGGCATTGCCGGGCGCGGCCCAGAGCGCTCCAAGCCGGGCGTGCTCGGTCTCGATCGCTTCGCGCTTGCGCGCGAACGCGCTCCAGCGCGCATCGTCGATCAGGCCGAGATCGCGACCGATGGCGGTCAGGCGCAGGTCGGCATTGTCTTCGCGCAGCTGCAGCCGGTACTCGGCCCGGGAGGTGAACATCCGGTACGGCTCGATCGTGCCGTTGCCGGTCAGATCGTCAATCAATACGCCGATATAGGCCTGATCCCGGCGCGGTGACCAGGACCCCTCGCCGAGCGCCGCCCGGGCGGCGTTGAGTCCGGCGATCAGGCCTTGCGCAGCCGCTTCTTCGTAACCGGTCGTGCCATTGATCTGGCCGGCGAAGTACAGCCCGGCGATCGCGCGCGTCTCCAATGACGTGCGCAGGCCGCGCGGGTCGAAGTAGTCGTATTCGATCGCATAGCCGGGCCGGGTGATGTGCGCGCGCTCGAAGCCGGCGATCGAGCGCACCAGGTCGAGCTGGACATCGAACGGCAGCGAGGTCGAGATGCCATTCGGATAGACCTCGTGCGTCGCCAAGCCCTCCGGCTCGACGAAGATCTGATGGCTGGCCTTGTCGGCAAACCGTACCACCTTGTCCTCGATCGACGGACAGTAGCGCGGACCGACGCCCTCGATCACACCGGTGTACATCGGCGAGCGATCCAGGCCGGCGCGAATGATCTCATGTGTGCGCTCGGACGTATGTGTGATCCAGCAGCTGAGCTGGCGCGGATGGTCGTCGGCCGATCCGAGGAATGAGAACACCGGCCGTGGATCGTCGCCGGGCTGCTCGGAAAGTGCCGACCAGTCAATGCTGCGGCCATCGATGCGTGGCGGGGTGCCGGTCTTGAGCCGCGCGACCGGCAACGGCAGCTCGCGCAGGCGCTCGGCCAGGGTCAGTGCCGGTGGATCGCCGGCACGCCCGCCACGGTAGTTGGCGGCGCCGACATGGATGCGGCCGGCGAGAAAGGTGCCGGCGGTCAGCACGACGCAGCGGGCGCGGAACTCCAGGCCCATCTGCGTGCGTATCCCAGTGACGCGATCACCGTCGAGCAGCAGGTCGTCGACGGCCTGCTGGAACAGGCTCAGGTTCGACTGGTTCTCGACCGCGCGACGGATGAACGCCCGGTACAGCGCTCGGTCGGCCTGGCAGCGCGTCGCGCGCACGGCCGGACCCTTGCTTGCGTTCAGCCGCCGCCACTGGATGCCGGCGGCATCGGCGGCGCGCGCCATGACGCCGCCGAGGGCATCGACCTCCTTGACCAGATGACCCTTGCCGATGCCGCCGATTGCCGGGTTGCAACTCATCGCGCCGATCGTCTCGATGCTGTGCGTCAGCAGCAGGGTGCGCGCACCGGTGCGCGCCGACGCGAGCGCCGCCTCGGTGCCGGCATGGCCGCCACCGATCACGATCACGTCGTAGTGTTGAAAGTCACCGCTCATATCCAGTTCTGCTGCTTCGCCGTAGGAAATCCGCGCTCGGCCGGTGCGGAGGAACATCCGGTGATCGGGCACCACAACGGTGCCGATCACGAGCGCTGGATCCAGGGCCAGACGCTCTCGGCGCCGAAAGGGTTGCCCAGTATCCGGGGCCGCGGCGCGGCGATCAAGCCGGAGCGCTTCGCTCCGATTCAGTGCTGGGCAACGTTTCGCAGAATGCTGACGCCTCGAACCGGGGGCTTCACAAGCGATCGTCCCAAGGCAAACCGGCGAGGCCGCTGTCGAGATGGCCCAGGGGGTAGGTCGCGACACCGGTACCGGCGGCGACGACCTCGCTGTCTGCCGGCAGCACGGCCCAGGCATTGGCTCGGGCCAGCGGCAGGATCTTGAACGACTCCTGGCCGGGCAGCAGCTCGACCGTGAGCTGGCCGCTGTCGTCGACGCGTACTCGCGCTTTCTGGAACAGGGTCAGGCCGGGCTTGTTGTGCGCCTCGTGCGCAAGCGGCAGGGTCAGCGGTCGTTCCGGTGCCAGGCCGAGCATTGCCCGTATTGCCGGCTCGACGAAGAAGCGCA
>CAZFUH010000326.1:0-4516 GCA_964522235.1 uncultured Rhodanobacteraceae bacterium | reverse complement strand
GCCGATGCCGCGCCTCGAACTCGAAGGCGGTGCCGCTGGTCATCCGGCCGACGACGAAATCGCTGATCCGTTCGGCCTCCTCGGGATGGATGATCTTGGGCACCAGCTCCGATGGCGCCCCTCGCTGTTCGATACCGTAGTACTCGCGCCAGTAGCTGTTGCCATAGGTCAGTTCGCCATCCGGCGCGCAGGTCCAGATGATCGACGGCACCGTCTCGGCAAGGAAACGCATCCTCTGTTCCGCAACCCGGCGCTCGGCGATCTCGGCCTGCAGGTTGGCATTGATCGCGATCAGGGTTTGGTTGGCGCGATGCAGCGAGTCGTTGAGAGTATTGACTTCACGGGCACGCTCAGCCTGCAAAGCCTCGTTGGCGGTGGCGAGACTGGCATTGAGCTGTTGCAGCTCGCGCCGCTTGCGGAACAGCTCGGTCAGTACCATCACCTTGCCGCGCAGGATCTCCGGGATCACCGGCACCGTGACGTAGTCGACCGCACCGAGCTTGTAGCCATGCAGACGGTCGAGATCAGTGACGTTGATGGCGGTGACGAAGATGATCGGCGTCTTCTCGAAGCGCGGGTGCTCGTGGATCATCGCGGCGGTCTCGAAGCCGTCCATGCCGGGCATATTGACGTCGAGCAGGATCACTGCGAACTCGTCGTTCATCAGCTGCTGCAGGGCATCCGCACCTGAGGTCGCTTCGACCAGATTCTCGCCGAGCGGTTCCAGGATGGTCCGGTAGCTCAGCAGTCGCGCCGGCTGGTCGTCGACCAGCAGCACGTTGACCGGCGTCGTGGCCTGACTGGAGGATCGATTGTTCACCGGTACAGCCATTGCCGGAGCAGCGACAACAGGTGCTCGGTGTTGACCGGCTTGGCGATGTAATCGGAGGCACCGGCCTCGATGCACTTTTCGCGGTCGCCCTTCATCGCCTTGGCGGTCAGAGCGATCATCGGCAGCGCTCGCAACTCCTGTCGCTCGCGGATCGCGCGCATGGTGGCGTAACCGTCCATCCCGGGCATCATTATATCCATCAGCACCAGGGCAATGTCCGGATCCTGCTCGACCCGCTGGATGGCCTCCTGGCCGGTACTGGCGGTGACAACGGTCATGCCATGACGTTCAAGCACCGACGACAGCGCAAAGATATTGCGTACGTCGTCGTCGACCACCAGGACACGCTTGTCGAGCAGCGCCGCATCCGATTCGTGCAGGCTCTGCACCATCTTCTGCTTGGCTGGCGGCAGGTCGGCGATCACCCGGTGCAGGAACAGCGCGGTTTCATCGAGCAGCCGCTCTGGCGACTCGACACCCTTGATGATTACGCTCTTGGCCAGCCGGCGCAGCTGGCTTTCCTCGGCCGGACTGAGATCCTTGCCGGTGAACACCACGATTGGAAGCTCGGCGAAGCGCGGATCTTCTTGCAGCACCTCCAGCAGCTGGACACCGGTCATATCGGGCAACCGCAGATCGAGTACGGCGCAGTCGAAGTCCTGCTCGCGCAGCAATTCGAGTGCCGCGGCGCCGGTTCCGGCACCGACGATCTCGACATCCTCGTGGCGGATCAGCTCCTCGATACTCATCCGCTCCGCCGGATCATCCTCGATCACCAGCAGACGCTTGGTCCGCGGTTCGGTGTAGCGACGCAGCCGGTCCAGTGCCCGCTCGATGGCGTCCGAGGTCGCAGGCTTGGGCAGGAACGAGAATGCACCACGCTCCAGGCTGTGCTTCGGGCCATCCTCGACGGTCAGGATCTGCACCGGGATATGCCGCGTCGAAGTGTCCTGTTTCAGCCGTGCCAGTACCGTCCACCCGAGCATGTCGGGCAGGAAGATGTCGAGCGACACCGCGGTCGGCTTGTGCTCGCGCGCAAGCTTCACGGCGTCGGCGCCGCGCGTCGCGATCAGTACCTGGAAGCCGCAGTCATGGGCCAGATCGCGCAGCACGGTGGCGTAATGGACATCGTCCTCGACTACCAAGAGCAGTGGTTTGTCTTCAGCGAGATGCTGGCGGTCGTCGGCGATCTCCTCCGCCGGCACCGGGGTCGCGACCAGCTGATAGGCTGCCGGTGCCGACGTGTCATCGCCTTGCCGGGCCAGTTCAGGAGTTCCCGGGCCGACATAATTCAGGGGCAGGTACAGGATGAAGCTGCTGCCCTGACCGGGCGCGCTCTCCAGCTTGATCTCGCCGCCGAGAAGACCGGCGATCTCGCGGCTGATCGCCAGGCCCAGGCCGGTGCCACCGTACTTGCGCGAGGTGCCGGCATCGGCCTGCTGGAACGCCTCGAAGATGATCTTCTGCTTGTCCGGAGGAATGCCGATGCCGGTGTCGCGAACTTCGAAGGCGACCACCACCGGTGCGCGGTCGAGCACCCGATGACCGTAGGACCAGCCGCTGCGCGCCACTCGCGCCAGCAGCCGGACGCTGCCCTTTTCGGTGAACTTCATCGCGTTCGACAGCAGGTTCTTCAGGATCTGCAGCAGCCGCTTCGGATCGGTGCTCAGCGAGCGGCCGAGTTCGCTGTCGAACTCGGCGCTGAACTGCAGACTACGGCGCTCGGCCTCGTGTCGGAAGCTGCGCTCGACGGTCTCGCGCAGCTGGGTGAAGGGCAGTTCCTCGCTCTCCACCGTCACCGTACCGGACTCGATCTTCGACAGGTCGAGGATGTCGCTGATCAGGTGCAGCAGGTCGGTGCCGGCCGCATGCACGGTCCGGGCGAACTCGACCTGCCGCGGGCTGAGATTGTGTTCCGGGTTGTCGGCCAGCTGCTGGCCGAGAATCAGGATCGAGTTCAGCGGCGTGCGCAACTCGTGCGACATGTTGGCCAGGAACTCGGACTTGTAGCGCGAAGTCAGCGCCAGCTCGGCGGCTTTTTCCTCCAGCGCGCGGCGGGCCTGCTCGATCTGCTGGTTCTTGCGTTCGACCTCGGCGTTCTGCTCGGCCAGCAGTGCCGCCTTCTTGGCGATTTCCTCGTTGGTCTGCTGCAACTCGTTCTGCTGTGACTGCAGCTCACCGGCCAGCTGCTGCGACTGTGCCAGCAGGCTTTCAGTGCGCATGGTGGCCTCGATGGTGTTCAGCACGATACCGATCGAACCGGTCAACTGCTCCAGGAAGGCACGGTGCGAGGCGGTGAAGCGGGTCAGCGAGGCCAGTTCCAGCACTGCCATGATCTGGCCTTCGAACAGCACCGGCAGCACGATCACGCTGCGCGGCTGGGCACTGAGCAGGCCGGATTCGATCCGCACCATGTCGACCGGAACGTCTTCGAGCAGAATGATCTCGCGGGTCGCCGCGCACTGTCCGACCAGCCCCTCGCCGATCTCCAGCTCGCTCGCCGCCGGCAAGCGCGGCGAGGCGGCATAGCCGGCCAGTTTGCGCAGCCGCGGCGCCACCTCCTCGGATTCCAGCACGTACATCAGGCCCTGCTGGGCATTGACCAGTGGCGCCAGTTCCGACAGCAGCATCTTGCCCAGTGTGATCAGATCGCGCTGACCCTGCATCATTCCGGAGAACTTGGCGAGGTTGGTCTTCAGCCAGTCCTGCTCGCGATTGGACTCGGTGGTCGCGCGCAGATTGCCGATCATCGCATTGATGTTGTCTTTCAGGTCGGCGACTTCGCCGCGCACATCGACCTGGATCGAGCGGGTCAGATCGCCCTGGGTCACCGCGGTGGCGACCTCGGCGATCGCGCGCACCTGGGTGGTCAGATTGGCAGCCAGACGGTTCACGTTGGCGGTCAGGTCCTTCCAGATGCCGGCGGTACCAGGCACGTTGGCCTGGCCACCCAGGCGGCCCTCGACGCCGACTTCGCGTGCCACCGTGGTGACCTGGTCGGCAAAGATCGCCAGCGTCTGGGTCATGCCGTTGATGGTGTCGGCCAGCGCGGCGATCTCGCCCTTGGCCTCGACGGTGAGCTTCTGGTGCAGGTCGCCATTGGCCACCGCGGTGACCACCTTGGCGATGCCTCGCACCTGCGTGGTCAGGTTGGTCGCCATCGAGTTGACGTTGTCGGTCAGGTCCTTCCAGATGCCGGCGACACCCGGCACCGCCGCCTGGCCGCCGAGCTTGCCCTCGGTACCGACCTCGCGCGCGACCCGGGTCACCTCGGCGGCAAAGGAATTCAGCTGGTCGACCATCGTATTGATGGTGTCCTTCAGTTCGAGGATTTCGCCCTTGACGTTGACCGCGATCTTGCGCGACAGGTCGCCGCGCGCCACCGCGGTCGCCACCTCGGCGATGTTGCGCACCTGGGTGGTCAGGTTGGTGGCCATCGAGTTGACGTTGTCGGTCAGCTCCTTCCAGACGCCGGACACGCCGGGCACCGCGGCCTGACCGCCAAGCTTGCCCTCGGTGCCGACCTCGCGCGCAACGCGGGTCACCTCGGCAGCGAAACCGTTGAGCTGGTCGACCATCGTGTTGATGGTGTTCTTGAGCTCGAGGATTTCACCCTTGACGTCGACCGCGATCTTGCGCGACAGGTCGCCGCGGGCGACCGCCGTGGTCACCTCGGCGATGTTG
>CAZFUH010000325.1:0-4594 GCA_964522235.1 uncultured Rhodanobacteraceae bacterium | reverse complement strand
GCCCTGATGGCGGCACTGGCACTGATGTTCGCCTGGTTCATGTGGTCGGCCTCGAATGCGACGGCAGCGATTCGCGATGGCGCCTTGCACATTCAGGTGCCGCTCTACGGGCGCAGCATCGCGATCGCCGACCTCGACCTCGATGCGGCACGAGTCGTCGACGTCGACAAGTCGTCGCCCTTGCGCCCGAGGATGCGCACCAATGGCATCGGGCTTCCCGGCTACGGTGTCGGCTGGTTTCGCTTGCGAGACGGTTCGAAGGCGCTGATGGCCATGACCAGCCGGCGCAACATGCTCTACCTGCCGACCCGTCACGACTACGTTCTGCTGCTCAGCGTCGCTGATCCGGAACGACTGCTTGCGCAACTGCGAGCCGGCGCGGCCCGCACATGAATCCAGACCGTTGCTGTGGCACTGGTGTAATGCTCCGAATCAATCGAACTAATCCGCTGATTACCAAGCACTCCACTAGCTTGCTGAGCGCCTGCAGCGCAATATCGGCTCAGCGTCCGAGATAGTACCCTTTCAGGAACTCCGGCGGCCGCGAGCCAAGATGCTCTTGCAGCATCAGCTCGGCGACGCAGAACGCCCCTTCCACCCAGCCTTGCTGGTCGCTATAGGCTTCACCGCAGATGTGAACCTGTTCGTCCGGCAACGGCTTGCGCATGAACTTCATCACCTTGCCGACGTCGTACCACGCTTTCCATGCGTGATACCCGCCGCCGTAGGGATCATCGTTCCAGTTCTTGTACAGGGTGAAATAAGGTCGGGGAACGGTTTCCATCGCATGCAGTTCGGCGAGCTGCACGAGTGCGTGTTCGACCATGCGCTTTGGTGCCTGCTCATAGCGCTCGATCGCGTCGTGGAAGCACGTCTCGAACTCCTGTGAAACCTGTGCGGGCAGCGTCGGAACGAAGCGTTCGTCGCCATGTTGGCGCGTGGCAATCTGCTGCAATTCGGCGTGTCCGCTATCCGGTACTTCCAGCACCTTCCAGAAATCGACCGTACTCATGTCATTGTACGAGGCCAACATCAATGCGCAGCGCGTTTGGGCATTGCTCGCGAAGTAGTAGCACTGGCGCATCGGCAGATCGGTGATCGAGCGGCCCGCCGAGAGCTGCCATCTGCTGCGCTGCCACCATGGCAGATATGGGTTCGAACCGGGTTCACGAAAGAACGCCAACAGCTTGAACGAAGGCTCGCCGATCACCGAGCGGATGTTGTGACGTACCAGTCCTGAAGGATCTGCGGCTGATAGCAGGTTGCTCTCACTCAATAGTTCCAACGAACGACGTGGCATCGCCAGGACAATGCGATCGGCGTAGACGGCGGATTTCTCTCCAGTGCCGGTGTTCTTGAAAGTCAGGCGATACTTGCGTGGGCTTTCATCGGCCAAAGTACGCTCGAACGTGATCAGCTGATAGCCGAGCAGGATACGACCGCCGCTATCTGTGTAGGCAGTTGCCAGCTTCTTGGCAATCTGATCGAAACCGCCCTCGATCGTCTTGTATTTGACCGTAGCACCGAAATCACCGGTGACGTAGGGTAGTGCTTCGGCGGCGTTCCAGTTGATCGTGTTCGAGTAGTAGCCACCGCCCTGGGAAAGCAGCTCATAACCCTCCTGACCCAGCTCCTGTTCGATCAGGTTCCAAAATCCCATCGACTCCAGGCGCTCGCCCTTGTCCGGTCCCTGATCGTACGTCAGCTTTGGCTTGACCCTGTCCCATTCCTCGCGAGTTTTCGGCGGCGGGACCTTGTTTGCGCGCAAGACCCGCTCGACAATCTCGGTGAACAATTGATCGGGGCTCTTGCCCAGCGCCGACTTGCGCAGGTTGTAGGGATTGGTCAGTTCATTCCCGTGCACAGCAGCAGATTCGGAGCACGGACCGCGCGTCATTCGTTTCCAGTCTTCATTGCGAAAGTGGCGGCCGCGAAGGTAGTTCAGGCTCAAATTCTGATCACCCATCGAGAACTCCACTGGCGCCAGCTTGAATTTCTCGATCAGCTTGCTGACGATGCCCTGCCCCGTCCGCTCTTGCGGCACGTACTCCATGTAGCGCATACCACCGATCTCAGCGCTTACACCGGGAAGCCCGGGCAAATCATTGGCGGACCACAAGCGCCCGCCGATGCGCTGGTCCATCTCGAAGATCGCCGTTGTTGGAGGCGTGTCGGAGCCAACAAACTCCGGTGCAATCAGGCGCCAGCCGGTGTAGAGACCCGAGACTCCAGCGCCGATGATGGCGACGTCGAGGCTTGACTGCTCAGCGTTTGCTCTCGCCGACATAGAGACCTCGACTTCGCTTGCCCGTTCTGGATTTGGCATGACTTGGCTCTCCGCGTATGAGGTTGATTCTGGTCAAAACGCAAGACTGCGCCTGCGCAATGCCGTCGGATCGACAGCCGCCATGCGCTCCGCGGGAATTTGAAACGGGCTGATGTCGAACTGAGTCCGGCCTTGCAAGGCCAAGTCGGCGCAGATGCGCCCGAGCAGCGGCACGAACTTGTAGGCCCAGCCTCCGGCGAAGATGACGATATTTCGGCTACCGGGAATCGAACCCGGTGCGAAGTCCAGAAACATCTTCTTGTCTGGGTCGATCGGCAACGCGGCCAGGCAGGAGCTGGTGAATGACGGCGTCGGGTCCAACCCGGGCATGTGCCGCCCAACCCATTGTGAAGTCAGTGCGATGTCACCCGGATCCGGTTCGGGTGTGCGCTCGTCCGGATCGCGAATCACATGCTTGGCGAACGCCGGCGCCACGCGGATGTATCCGGGGTTGGACCAGGGCACCTCTTCGAAACCATAGTACAGCCCGGCATCGTCGGGCTTTTCCTCCTCAAACACGAACCAGGACGGAAAATCCACCGTAGGTTTGCGCTTCTTGAAATAGCACGACACCATCTGCCAGATGGTCAGATCCAGATGGATATCGAGCAGATTCCGCAAGCGGTTGCTACAAGGTCCGATGGCAAGTATCAGCTTGCCTGCGCGGTAGAGGTCACCATTGGCAGTCGCTACCAATACGCCGTCAGCGCTTGATTTCACTGCTTTGACCGACTGCCGTGGACAAAGGGTCGCGCGACCGCTGGCCTGGATCTGCGTGAGCATCACTTCGAGGCTAAGTGGCACGTTGATGGTGCCACCGCCCTTCTGAAAGAAGCCGAGGTAGTTGCGCGGCAGTCCGGCGAATCCGTAGCGCTGTTCGACTTGTTCTGCGGTCAATGGCTCGAACGGAATCTTCAAGCGTTTCATGACCTCCATGGCCTGCTTGATCTGCCCTTCCGACCCGGAAACATCGGGGTCGCCAAACCAGATGCTGCCGACATCGGACAACAACGGCGCTCGGCTGTGCTTCTGCAACTCTTCCCAGTACGGAATCGACTGCAGGACCAGCCGAGCCATGTAGTCCTCTGAGTACTGGATGCGGAACTGCCGCGTCGCCCCAGCCGAACTTGAATCCTGGTTGCTGAACCCGGCCTGCTCCAGCACCACAACCCGGGCGCCTTGCGCGGTGGCGTGATACGCAGCCGCCAGACCGATCGCACCGCCTCCGATGACGATGACGTCATGACTTGACTCGGACACATTCATGCCAATCCGGCTCCTCCCGTATCCCTGTGCCGGCAAAGTAGCGGGATCCGGAAATTGAAACCGTGATTCAATTCACTAAATATGCATGAATATTGATCTGTAGGTGGATAACAGCCCTCCCGAAATTCGCCGTGGTCGCGCCCCGACGAAGACTGTCCAAGCCAAAGTGCCGTCGATGCCGGTTCAACACTCGATGACGTTGACGGCAAGACCGCCGCGCGAGGTTTCCTTGTACTTGTCGCGCATGTCACGCCCGGTCTCGCGCATGGTCCTGATCACCTTGTCGAGTGAAACGTGGTGCTTGCCGTCGCTGCGCAGGGCCATGCGGCTGGCGTTGATGGCCTTGACCGCGCCCATTGCGTTGCGCTCGATGCACGGGATCTGCACCAGGCCGCCAATCGGATCGCAGGTCAGCCCCAGGTTGTGCTCCATGCCGATCTCGGCGGCATTTTCGACCTGTCCCGGGCTGCCACCGAGCGCCGCGGTAAGAGCGCCGGCGGCCATCGAGCAGGCGACGCCGACTTCGCCCTGGCAGCCGACTTCGGCGCCGGAAATCGAGGCATTCTCCTTGTATAGAATGCCGATCGCCCCGGCGGTGAGCAAGAAGTCGAAGACCCCGGGTTCGCCGGCCTTGGCCGAGAACCGTTCGAAGTACATCAGCACCGCAGGAATGATGCCGGCGGCACCATTGGTCGGTGCCGTGACGACACGGCCACCGGCGGCGTTCTCTTCGTTCACCGCCAACGCATAGAGATTGACCCAGTCCAGGACCGTCAACGGATCGCGCAGCGAGGCCTCGGGTCGGGCATTCAGTTCGGCCGACAGCGCCGGCGCCCGCCGGCGCACGTTCAGCCCGCCGGGCAAGGTGCCTTCCTGGCGAATGCCGCGATCGATGCAGCCTTGCATCGCCTGCCAGATCTCGCGCAGGCCGGCATGGATCTCTTCGACCGGACGCCATACCTGCTCGTTCTCGAACACGATCTGGGCGATCGACAGGCCGGT
>CAZFUH010000324.1:0-4613 GCA_964522235.1 uncultured Rhodanobacteraceae bacterium | reverse complement strand
CGCACCTGTCCACGGCCGGCCGGCAATCTACCGGCGACACAAATCGGGCGCATGCAGCTGAGCCTGGAGCCGCCTGAAGGCAGCGACGGCGAGCTGGGCTTCGAGGTCGACTTCGCCGGCCCGGGCGGCGGTCGCTTTGAACGTCCACCGCTAACCCTGTTTCGATTGGCCGAGTCGGCTCCCGCCGACGACTGAACGCGGCTAGTGTAATTGGGAAGAAACCTCTCGCCACGGCGAGGGCGTCACCGGACGCTTCGGTCAAGGCGTCCAGCGACGCCGCCAAGGCGACGCTTCTTGCCCGGTTCCCGGCTCAGGCGCGGACGCGTTCGACCAGCGCCTGTGCGAAGCTGGCCGTGGTGCCGCTGCCGCCCAGATCGGGGGTGACCCGGTCCTTCGCAGCCAGGGTCTGGCGAATCCCGGCACGCAGACGCTGACCGGCCTCGGGATGACCCAGGTGATCGAGCATCATCGCCGCCGCGAGCAGCAGCGCACATGGGTTGGCCAGGCCCTTGCCGGCGATGTCCGGCGCCGAGCCGTGCACAGCTTCGAAGATCGCCGCCTCGGTCCCGATGTTGGCACCCGGCGCCAGGCCCAGGCCGCCGACCAGGCCCGCGCACAGATCGGAGATGATGTCGCCGAACAGATTCGTGGTCACGATGACATCGAACTGGTGCGGATTCATCACCAGCTGCATGCAGGTGTTGTCGACGATCATCTCGTTGAATTCGATGCCGTCGTACTCGGTGGCGATCTCCCGGGCCGAGTTCAGGAACAATCCGGACGTAGTCTTCATGATGTTGGCCTTGTGCACGGCCGTGACCTTCCTGCGGCCGGTGCGGCGAGCCAGTTCGAAGGCGTAGCGGACGATGCGTTCGGAACCGCGTCGGGTGACGCGAATCAGCGATTGCGCCGACTGGCCGTCCGGCGACAGGACCTGACCCTCGGCACCGTAGGCACCTTCGGTATTCTCGCGCACGGTGACGATGTCGATATCCTCATAGCGCGACTTGGTGCCCGGAAACGTGATCGCCGGCCGGACATTGGCATACAAATCAAAGCGCTTGCGCAGCTCGACATTGATCGAACTGAAACCCTCGCCGATTGGTGTCGTCAGCGGCCCCTTCAGGGCGACACGATGCCGAGTGATCGCATCCAGGGTCGCCTCGGGCAACAGACTGCCTTGGCTGTCCAAGGCGGTCATGCCCGCCTCGACGAAGTCGTAGTGCAGACCGCAGTCAAGCGCGTCGAGCACGCTCAGCGTTGCGTCGATGATTTCGGGACCAATTCCGTCACCTTTGATGACGGCGATCGTATGCGGCATGGGATTCTCCAAATCGGGAACCGCACCGACTGCGGGCACGGATAGTCGGTGATTATCGCCGATCCGGCCGCGTACTGATCGAATCGCCCCTGAACTTTGGTCGGAACCGCCCCCCAAGAACACTGGCGCGATCGAGCTGCGGCGACCTTGGCAATGACTCGAAAACCCCTGACGCCGTTGTCGTCAACCGGGCAGCACGGCAATCACCGACTATCGATCTACGCTCATCGACGTGGCCACAAGCGCATGCCGATGGCGACGCCGATTCCCCATGCGCCATTGAGCAGCAGAGCGCCGACCAGCACTTGCGGCGCGAAGCCGCCGGCGGCCGGCATGCCCTTGAGCGGCATCACCACGAACCAGGCGACCAGACTCGGCAACAGGGCGCCGAGTGCCAGTGCCGCCGCCCAGTACGATCCGCCGCGCAGTCGTCCGATCAGTGACCACAAGACAATGCCCCACAGCCCGCCCCAGAGCGCAAGCGAAATCACCGCCGGGACGCCGAACGGCGGCACCGGCGTGAAATTGTAGGCGCGCCAAGCGCTCGCGGAAAATTGCACCAGTATCCACAACAAACCCTGATGGAACAGCAAGGTGGACGCGAAACCGGCGGCAAAAGCGCGCAACAGCATGATCATGTCGGGAACCTCCCAGGGGCTAGCCCGCATTCTTCATGAACGTTCGTCGCGAGGTCGTCGAGACGCCGCTGGGACGCGGCGCGCGGACTGGAAGGCGGCGAAGGCGTAGCCGACACTACGTCGAGCCGACTGGAGGGAGCACGTCGCGTCCCAGCGGATGGATCGGCGGCCGCAGCAGAAGGTTCATGAATAATGCGGGCCAGGTTTCGTCAGCTGGCCAGGATCTGCGCCAGGCGACCGCTGCGATCGGCTGCGACCAGATCATCGAAACCGCCGATATGAACATCGCCGACAAAGATCTGCGGCACACTGCTTCGTCGTGTCTTGGCCAACATCTCCTCGCGCCGCACCGGGTCGAGATCGATGCGCACCTCGTCGTAGGCGATGCCCTTGCTGCGCAGGAAATTTTTTGCCGCAACACAGTAGGGGCAGATGGCCGAGGAATAGATCGTTGCGGTCGGCATGGTCGATACGTCAAATCGGGATGCCGCTATAGCGTAGCGCGGAATGCCAATGGTCGTCGTGACCTGCGGGACGAACACCGGTCAGTCGAACTCAAATGCAGCTGGTCGGCCGAGGCAGGCCGGCATACCTAGCTGCCTGCTTCGCGGGTCCTAGCGGAAACAGCCGATACAGGATGCGGCTGTCGGCCTGCGCGCTGCCGAAGGCTTCGGCGACCGCCTTGACCAGGACGCGCATCGCCGGACTACGGCCATGTTCGGCGTGATAGCCCCGCAGCAGATGCAATACCTGCCAGTGCTCGGGGCCGAGCGCGCAGCCATCGATTTCGGCCATGGCCTCGGCCAGGGACTCGCTCCAGTCCAATGGATCGAGCAGATAGCCGCGGGCATCGACGCCGATTCGGCGGCCGTCCAGGTGCAACCAGTGCTCAATGGCTGGTTCGGATCTGGTCATGTCCGTATCGAAATGACACGCAGCCGTATCGATCATGAATGCCGTGCATGAATGACGCTCTACCGTGGGAACCCGACGACGCGGTCCCGGTCCCATGCTCGATATGGCTAGCAGGTATGATCCGTCTCGTGCGTGCATCGATTGTTCTCATTATAGGCGCCCTGGCCTTGCTGTCCGCTCCCTCCCTGCGCAGCCAGGATCTGAGCCTGCCCGACCTGGGCTCGTCGGCGGAAGCGATTGCCTCGCCTGAAGAGCTGCGCCGTTACGGCCGCCAGCTGATGGGGTCGTTCCGCGAAGCCGGCCTGCTGTTCGACGACCCGCTGCTCGACGAGTACATCGAAGCCCTGGGCTACCGCCTGGTCGCAAATGCGAACCGCCCGGACCAGCATTTCAAGTTCTTTCTGCTGCGGGATCGCACGGTCAACGCGTTCGCCGCCGTCGGCGGTTTCATCGGCACCTATGCCGGGCTGATCCTGATGGTCGAGAGCGAGGACGAACTGGCCGCGGTGACCGCGCACGAAATCGCTCACATTACCCAGAACCATACGCTGCGCGGTGTCGAGTCCGCGTCCAAGGCATCGGTTCCGATCATGCTTGGCATGCTCGCGGCGGCAATCGCGGCCAGCCGAAGCGGAAGCAACAGCGGCGGCGACGCCGCACAGGCGGCCATCGTCGGCGGCATGGGCCTGATGCAACAGGTGCAGATCAACTACACCCGCGCCAATGAATACGAGGCCGACCGAGTCGGAATCCAGACCCTGGCCCAGGCCGGCTTCGACCCGATGGGCATGGCCGAGGTCTTCGGCCGTATGGGCCGACAGTCGCGCAACTACGGCCTGTCACCACCGGAGATTCTGCGCACGCACCCATTCGAATCGACCCGTGTCGCCGAGGCCAAGACCAGGGCCGAAACGATCGCGCGCAGCACACCGGCGTCGACGCGATCCGATCCTGCCGCGCTACGCTCGCTGGATGGCCAGTTCTCACTGTTCCAGGAACGCATCCGGGTACTGATGGAAGGCGCCGACCGGCCCCTGATCGGACACTATCGCGAGCGGCTCAAGAACGATCCCGGGAATCCCTTCTTGCGCTACGGCCTGGCCCACAGTCTGGTCCGACGCGAGGCCTATCAAGAGGCGGAAACGCTGGTCGACGAGTTGCTGGACGAGTATCCGGCAACCTTGACCTTGCAACTGCTGGCGGCCGAGATCGAGTCGCGCACCGGTCGCGAACAACAGGCTCTGGAACGCTTTCACGCACTGAACGAACGCCATCCTGACCGCGCCGCCGTTCTCGCTCCCTATGCCGAACTGCTGCTCAAGCATGGCGACGAAGGTCAGGCCCGCGAAGCGGCGCGCCTGCTGCGTCCCCTGGTCGACCGAGATACCGATCATGCCCAACTGTATGCACTGATCGGGCGCGCCTATGAACTTGGCGGAGATACGATCCGGGCCGCCGAGGCGCACGCACTGTCGGCCGCATACAACGGTCGCTTCGAGGATTCGCTGACGCAGTTCGAGCGTCTGCAGCGACGCGGCGATCTGGACTATTACCAGCGCGCGCGCGTACAGGCTCGAATCACCGAACTGACTCCAATCGTCATGGAACTGCGGCGGCGCAACATCCGACCGGTCGACCGCGACCGCGGATAGCCAACGCGCCGCACCTGGCGAATCGCTCGCACCTTGGCGGCAACTGTCGAAAAGTGATTGTTGTTGTCATGGTCTGCGACGCCCTAG
>CAZFUH010000323.1:0-4631 GCA_964522235.1 uncultured Rhodanobacteraceae bacterium | reverse complement strand
CTGCCGACGACGTTCCGGGTCGACACCGTCAGTCTGCTCGCCGACGGCAACTGAGTCCGGCGGCAAACATGATGGCGGCGCGCTTGCGCCGCCATCGCTCCTGCACAGACTTGCCAGGCGCCAATGTCGGCTCTGTCAGGAGACGGCTTCTTGCTACTGGCTGAAGCCGTGGCGCAACAGACCCGGCATCGCCGGGCCATGAGGGTATGCTTTCGAGCACCGTTACTGAACGGCACTTCTGGAGTCAGGAGTGTCGCTCGGGCTCGGTTCCCGCCGTAGCTTCATGGAGATTGAGACGATGCGTAGACCTTGGACGGTTTTGCTCTTGCCGTTGATCCTCGGCGCTTGTGGCGACCGCGGCGAGCACGCTCAGGAACAGGAATTGCCTGCGCCAGAAGTCGCAGAAGCCGAAGCGCCGGCGCCCGCGGCAGCGGAGGAACCGGACATGGCCCCGGGCTCCGCCTGTGATGCCGGTGCAGCCGAATGGGCAATCGGGCAGGCCGCCAACGAAGATCTTCTGGCACGCGCCCGCGACGACGCCGATGCCGAGACAGCGCGCTTCCTGCGGCCGAACGAGGCGATCACGCTGGAGTACATGGAAAGCCGTCTGAACCTGGAACTGGACGAACACGGCACCGTGATCTCCCTCCGCTGCGGATAGTGGTTGGCAGGCCCTGGCAAGGGTAAAAATTGCGCAAGCGGTTCGTATCAGCTACGGCCTCTCGTGGGCGGGTCCCGCGTCACTGCGGCGTTTTCGACGCACTCGCGACGTACGGGCGCGGGAAATCCAGGCTAGGATTGTCCGCAGACGGCGGATCCGGGTCGAGACCCGCCGGTCGGAGCGGGTGCGTTCTGCTTCGATATCGGCCAAGACCGCTGTCGTGCCCAGGGAGAACACGATGTCCGGATCCAGAACGCCGCTGTTCAATGTCCTGCGCAGAGCCTTGGCGACGGCGCGGGCGGCGCGCCATGCATCGGCTCCGCTGGACGAGTTCGTCGACCAGGTGCTGGAACGCAGAATCGGCTATTCGCGCCGCCGCTTTCTGCGCCAGGCCGGTATCGGTGCGGCGGGCCTGACCCTGGCTGCCTGTGCATCGCGAGTGCCGGCACCGCTGCGCCCGGTCGGCGACCGCGAGATCGCGATCGTCGGCGCCGGCATCGCCGGCTTGACCGCGGCCTGGCGTCTGCGCCAGGCCGGCGTCCGCGTGCGCGTCTACGAGGCCAACAGCCGCATCGGCGGGCGCATGTACAGCCTGCGGGACCATTTCCCGGATGGCCAGGTGGTCGAACTCGGCGGCGAGCTGATTGATACCTCACACACGCGAATCCGTTCACTCGCCACCGAGCTTGGCCTGGAGCTGGACGATCTCCTCGCCGACCATCCGGAGCTGACGCACGAGGTCTGGTATTTCAACGGACGCCGCTATGACGAGCGCGACCTGGTCGGCGCGCTCGGCCCGCTGGCCGCGGCGATCGAGCGCGATCAGGCGCGCCTGCCCGAAGACGAGGACATCACCTACGCGAACCGGCATGGTCTGGAGGACCTGGATCGCCTGAGCCTGGCCCAATGGCTGGACCGCGAAGGCGTGGACGGCTGGTTGCGAGCCTTGATCGATGTCGCCTACACGACCGAGATGGGCGCCGAGCCGGAGCGTCAATCGGCATTGAACCTGATTGATTTCATCGGCATCGAACCGGAGCAGTTCAGCATCTTCGGTGAAAGCGACGAGCGTTTCCACGTCCGTGGCGGCAACGACCTGGTGCCTTTGGCGCTGGGGCGGCTCCTGGACGATGCGATCGAGACCGGGCAGGCGCTGGAGGCGATCACGGAGCATGCCGATGGCGGCGTCCTGCTGCATTTCCGCGACGGCGCAGCAAGCCGGCAGGTGCCGGCCGATCTGGTGATCCTGGCCTTGCCGTTCACCACGTTGCGTCAGGTGCGGATCGATGTCCCGCTGCCGGCGCGCAAGCGCCGGGTCATCGATGAGCTGGGCTACGGCGACAATGCCAAGCTGATGATCGGCTTCAACCATCGGGTCTGGCGCGAGCACGGCAGCAATGGCAGCGTGTTCACAGACCTGGAGTTCCAGAGCAGTTGGGAGACCAGCCGTGCCCAACCTGGGCAATCCGGCATCCTGACCAATTTCACCGGAGGCCGGCACGCGCTGGCGATCGGCTCCGGACCGGCACGAATCCAGGCCGAACGTGCGGTGGCCGGTCTGGACCGGGTCTATCCCGGCATCGCCGCCGCCCGTGATGGCGCCAAGGAAGTGCGCTTCCACTGGCCGTCACAGCCCTGGGTACGGGCCAGCTACGCCTGCTACGCGCCGGGACAATGGACCACCCTGCGCGGCGCCGCCGACGAGCGCGCCGGCCGCCTGCTGTTCGCCGGCGAGCATTGCGCGTTGGACAGCCAGGGTTTCATGGAAGGCGGCTGCGAAACCGGCGAAACCGCCGCCGCCGAGGTGCTGGATCTGCTCGGCGTCGCCAACGCGGCGTAGCGTAGCGATGCAGAACGCTACTCGTTTCTCACTACGCCTCAAACGCGCATGCCGATGAGGTTCCAGGTCCAAAGGATGTAAACGGTGAACGCCAGCAGCGCGACGGTGATCATGTAGCGCAACTTCGGCCATGCCTGCCATTGGCTGCGCAGCACGGGTGCGATCGCCAGCACTTCCAGTGCCGTAGCGACGGCGGCCGCGGTCGCCAGCGCGAGCGCCGCCAGCAGCCAGGGCGAAGGATAGGTAAATACTGCCTGGCTGCCCTCGGCCGCCAGTTTCAGGCCGGCGGTCACGGCGACGGCGATGAACAACAGCCAGACCAGGGCGCTGAGCATGCTCAAGGCTTTCACCGGAAACAGGCCGGGGCGCGGCGGATGGTAGCGCTTGTGCCGGCGCCAGCCGCGCCATAGCCGTACCACGGCGATCAGGCTGGTGATTGCCAGCATAATAAATAGTGTTCGCCGCGACTCCAGCCAGCTGACACGGTCGTAGCCATTGATGCCAAAGCCATGCGTAAAGCCATGGATCCGACCGGCGGTATCGGTGAAGAACTGGGCTCGGGTGTCACCCTCGGCTTCCCGGAAGCTGAGCGGCCCGATTGGCAGCATGCGCAAGGGCTCGGGTCCGCCCAGGTGCAGCAGCAGGGCACCGTCGTCGTGGTCGACCCGGGCTGAACGACCCAGGTTCATCACCGCCATTTCCGCCGTGGTGAATGCACGGCGGTTGTTACGGTACTCGCCGCTGAAGCGGCTGAGTTCTTCGGCGCTCATGGCGATGGTCGCCGCTCGCAGCGGGTCCGCCGGCGTCAGGTATTCGATGATCAGCCGGGTCAGATCGAGCACCGGTGCGCGGCCGTTGGCGCCGTTGGTCGATACGAACACACCCAGATCCAGTTCCGGGAGCATCAGCATTGCCGAGTGAAAAGACAGCGTCGCGCCGCCATGCCCGTAGGCGAAGTGCGGGCCGAATTGCCAGGTCAGGAATCCGTGGCCAATGCCCGGAACGTCGGGCGCATTGCGGAACAGGATCTCACGCATGCGCACGGTGTTGTCGCGCGACAGTATGCGAACTCCGTCGAGTTCGCCTTCGTTGAGATGTACACGCATCCAGCGCGCCATGTCGGCCGCCGTCGACGAGGCGCCCCCGGCAGCGGCACCATGGGCGATAAACTCAAAATCCGCGCTGCGGAAACGGCCGCCGCCACGCCGGTAGCCCTGGGCCAGGTCGGCGGCAAGACCCTCCTCGAGCCGGCGTGGGTCGGCTTCCGGCAACGGTTCGCGAAACGTCGTCCGTGCCATTGCCAAGGGCCCGGTCAGGTGCTGCTCAATGTAGTCTTCGAAGCGCTGGCCACTGACGTGGGCGATCACGGCGCCGAGCACGGCGAGCGAATAGTTCGAATACACCGCAATCGCCCCCGGGGTCCGCACCCGCCGAGGCCGGTGCTGCACCAGGTATTGCTCCGGCGTCAGCACGCGTTCGGATTCGCGCGCGAACAGATGCCCGAGCGCGGAGTCCTCGAAGCCGGCCGTGTGCGAGAGCAGGTGTCGGATCCGGATCGGTTCGGCGTAGCCGTCATCGGGCAGCTGCAGCGCTTCCGGCAGGTGCTGGTTGACGGGATCTTCCAGGCCGATGTGGCCGCGCTCGATCAGCTGCATCGCGGCCGTGTAGGTGAACGTCTTCGAGATCGAAGCGATGCGGAACATCGTGCTGTCGGCATCGGCGCTACGCTCCGATTCGACATTTGCCAGGCCGTAGCCAGCGGCGTGCAGCACGCGGTCGCTGCGCACGACCGAAACGATCACGCCAGGCAAGCGGTCACGTGCCCGTACGCCTTCGACCAGACCATCGACGTAGGGCGCAAGCCCGGCCTCGGTCGTGGCCAATGGCAGCGACAGAGCAGGGGATCCGGTTTCGGTCTCGACGGCTGGTTCGGATTGCGATCGGACTGTTCCGGGCCATGTCAGCGACCCGGACAGCAGGGCACACAGCAGCAGCGATCGCGTCATCGGAAGGTCTCTGCGAACAAAGCGCGAGTCTACCCCGCCTTACCAATGCCTGTGGCTGTGTACGGACTGCGGATCGGCAGTGCAGGCGAGTCTGCCGATCGTCTGGACCTAGGAGCCTGCGCGG
>CAZFUH010000322.1:0-4651 GCA_964522235.1 uncultured Rhodanobacteraceae bacterium | reverse complement strand
CCGCGCACGCCAGGAAGCCGAATCGCCCTGTCCGGCGCTTGCCGGGTCTGGTCGAAAGGTATAGGGTCGATGGTGGGGGGAGGTCCAGGAGCCTGTCGGACTTGGGCGATCGTTGCGAGGAAAGCGGGATCGAGGGCAGATGTGGGCCGATCTCCAGCTTTTCCGCATTGGATCCGCACTAGGTCCGACAGGCTCCTGTGACCGCCAATTCATCACTGCGTCGGGAGGGGCATCATGGCCCGCAGGTCGTTCGCCAGATTGTCGAGAATCGAACAGTCGATCCTCGCATGCACATTGCTGTCACTGGGGTTTTTCGCGCTGGTCGCGCCGGCCATGGCCGCCGTCGAGGTGGCGCCGGGCGGTAGTCAGCGGCTTGCCATGATCGTCGAGCCCGGCGACGCTGCCGGTCCGAGTCTGTATATCGTCCAGCTCGCGGACGCGCCGGTGGCTACGTACGAGGGCGGCAAGAGCGATCTCGCCGCGACTGCGCCGTATCGGACCGGTACCCGCAAGCTCGATGTCCGCAGTCCGGCGGCACTCGCCTATGCTGCCTATCTGGAAAGCGAACAGGCGCAACTGCTGGCCGCAATCGGCAGCCGGCTGGGACGTTCGCTCGACGTGCGCTTCCAGTACCGCCACGCCTACAACGGTATCGCCCTGGTGCTGACGCCGGACGAGGCCAGGAAGGTCGCCGAGCTGGATGGTGTCGTGCTGGTGTTTCGCGATGTCGAGCATGAGCTGCTGACCGATGCCGGACCGGCCTACATCGACGCCGATGCGATCTGGAGTGGCGCTGCGCTTGGCGGCATCGGCACGCGCGGCGAGGGTGTGATCATCGGTGTCCTCGACACCGGCATCAATCACGACCATCCATCGTTTGCGGCGACCAGCGGCGACGGCTACACGCACAGCAATCCGTTTGGATCCGGCAACTACGTCGGCTACTGCGTCGCCAACCCGTCGTTCTGCAATGACAAGTTGATCGGCGCCTGGGTGATGCACACGACACCAGCGACGCCCGAGGACACGAACGGCCACGGTAGCCACACGGCGAGTACGGCGGCCGGAAATGTGATCCAGTTGCCGCAGTTCATTGCGCCGACCGTGAGTTACCAGTTCAACCAGCTCTCCGGCGTCGCACCGCGTGCGAACATCATCGCCTATCTGGTATGCGCGCCGAGTTGTCCGACCACGGCAACCACGGCGGCGGTGAATCAGGCGATGATCGATGGCGTCGACGTGATCAACTACTCGATCAGCGGCGGCAGCAACCCGTGGATCGAAACGACAGCGGTGGCGTTCCGCAATGCCGTTGCCGCGGGCGTCGTGGTTTCGGCATCGACCGGCAATGCCGGCCCGGGTGCGGGTACGGTCGGACATCAGGGGCCGTGGATCATGTCCGTTGCCGCCGGCCATCACCACCGGGCGATGCTGAGTTCGGTGCAGGGACTCAGCAGTACTGCCGGTGGTCATCCGGACATCGAGGGTGAGGCCGCGGCGACCGGCATCGGGCCGACACCGATCGTCTACGCCGGTGCAGCACCGTACAACAACCCGCTATGCAACCCGTTTTCTCCCGGGACCTTCAGCGGCGAGCTCGTGGTCTGCGATCGCGGGGTCATCAGCCGTGTGCAGAAAGGGCAGAATGTGCTGGATGCCGGTGGCGCTGCGATGATCCTGATCAATGACTCGCCGAGCGCGGCCAGCCTGAACGCCGATGGCCACGTCCTGCCCGCCGTGCACATTCGCTATTCCGACGGCCTGAGCCTGAAGTCGTGGCTGCTCAGCGGCAGCGGCCACGTCGGCAGCATAAGCGGCGGCGTCATCGACTACGGAAATCACGGCGACATGGTCGCTTCGCTGAGTTCACGCGGCCCGGCCGGCTCGGCCGTGCCGGCCCTGATCGACACCATCAAGCCGGACGTCACCGCTCCCGGCATGAACATCCTGGCCGCGTACAACACCACCGGCAGCCCGCCGCCGCCGGAGTTCAACATCATCAGCGGCACGTCGATGTCGAGCCCGCATGCTGCGGGTGCTGCGGCGCTGCTGCGTGCTGCCTATCCGACCTGGACCGTGCCCGAGATCAAGTCGGCACTGATGATGGCGAGTACGCCGACCCTGCTCAAGGAAGACGACACGACCGCCGCGGACGCGTTCGATCAGGGCGCCGGCAGCCTGCGCCTGGGTGCCGCGGCTCAGGCCGGTCTGGTGCTCGATATTGCCGCGGCGGATTTCCTTGCCGCCAACCCGGCCACCGGTGGTGTGCCCCGGCTGCTGAACCTCGCGAGCATGGCCAATCATGCCTGTAGCGGCACCTGTAGTTGGCAGCGCACCGTGCGCAGCACCTTGGCACAGAGTCAGCAATGGCAGGCTTCGGTGGTGGCGCCCCTGGGCGTGAGCGGTACCGTGACGCCGGCGAATTTCACGCTCGCGGCCGGCGCCAGCCAGGCATTGACGATCGAGATCGATCTCTCTGGGCAGCCGGTGGCAGCGTGGCGGTTCGCACGCGTCGAGCTGCAACCGATCGGTGGTGCCCCGGCTCCAGCTCCGGCGCAGATGCCGATCGCAGCGGCGCTGTCCGACCTGATCTTCGCCAACGGCTTCCAATAAATTGCCATCTTCGCAGTGCCCGGGCACGGCCTCAGGCCGCACCCGGGCACTTGCGTTGGCGCGATCGACATAGGTTCAGCATCAATAGTTCTCGACTGCTTATTCGGCCATCAGATTCCGGTAGCCACGCGGACTGAGCCCGGTAACGTTGCGAAACTGCCGGGTCAGTGCACTCTGGTCGCAGAAGCCGCAATCCAGCGCGATGTCGGCAATGCTGCGCGCGCTGCTGCGCAACTGTTCGGCTGCGGCATCGATCCGCGTCTTGATGATGAATTGACCTGTGCTGATCTGGAAGATCTTCTTCATCCGCCGGTCGAGCTGGGCCACCGACAGTCCGGACAGATGGGCGAGATCGTCGAGCAGCAGGTGGTTGTCGTAGTTTTCCAGCACATGGTCGATGGTGGCGGCGAATTTCTCGTCGATGATGCCGGCGCGGCTGGGTTCGAGCAGGTCCTTGGAGATGATCGCCAGCCCGATCAGCTGCTTGTCGCGGTTGTACAGCGGAATCTTGGTCGTGATGCACCAGCCGGGCTGGCGGTCGTTGAACAGGGTCAGGTCCAGGTTGTCGATGATCGGCTTGCCGGTGCTCAGCACCTTGCGGTCCTGAGCGTGGTAACGCTCGGCCATGTGACGCGGGAACAGGTCGTTGGCAGTCTTGCCGATCGCCTCCCGCTTGTGGTTCAGGCCGCAGCGTTCGACACAGGCGTCGCTGATCGCGACGTAGCGGCCTTGCCGGTCCTTGACCGAGAACACGACGTCGGGCATGTAATCGAACAGGGTTTCGACGAACATGGGGTCGGCCAGATCGGCGATGAACGCCTGCCGCCATTGCCGGACTTCGCTGGACATGGTTCGCATCCTGCGGGGGAAGAGCGGTTGACGCCGACGAATCGGCGACTGCACCGCATCCGTGACTATAGCGCTGGCAGCGCCCGGGGCGATTTGCCGATTTCGGCTCGACGGCGCCGGTTTCGGTCAAGAATACCGGCGCCGGGGCGGCCTACAATGACCGGATGTCATCCACGGGAGCCAGCGCATGACCGCCGCCACATGTCTGCGCGTGATCGACTCCCATACCGGAGGTGAGCCGACCCGGGTCGTGATCGACGGCGGTCCGCGACTGACCGGTCTGGACATGGCCGACTGTCGCGCGCGGCTGCGCAGCGAGAATGATCACCTGCGCAAGGCCATCGTCTGCGAGCCGCGCGGTTCCGACGTTCTGGTTGGCGCCTTCCTGCTGCCGTCGTCGCGCCCGGATTGCCGGGCCGGCGTCGTGTTCTTCAACAATGTCGGCTACCTGGGCATGTGCGGACACGGCACCATCGGCGTCATCGCGACCCTGGCCTGGCTTGGCCGCATCGACCCCGGCGAGATCATGCTGGAGACGCCGGTCGGTGCGATCGCTGCGACCCTGCACGAGGATGGTCGCGTCTCGGTGGCGAACGTCGCCAGCTATCGCCACCGCAAGGCGGTGCCGGTCATGGTTCCGGGACTGGGCATGGTGCATGGAGACATCGCCTGGGGCGGCAACTGGTTTTTTCTCGTCGATGATCATGGCTGCACGATCGATCGGGCGCACATCGATCAATGCATGGATGTAGCGCGTCGCATCCGCGCCGCGCTCGATCAGCAGGGGATTACCGGCCGCGATGGCGAGTGCATCGACCATGTCGAGCTGGGCGGCCCGTCCGACACTGCCGATGCCCGCGGCTTCGTACTGTGTCCGGGCCTGGCCTATGACCGGTCGCCATGCGGCACCGGGACCTCGGCCAAGCTGGCCTGCCTGGCGGCCGATGGCCGACTGGCTCCGGGCGCGTTGTGGCGCCAGGAGAGCGTGATCGGCTCGTGTTTCGAGGCCTGCTATACGCTGTCCGAGGGCAGGGTGCATCCGCAGATCACCGGTCGCGCGCATGTCATTGCCGATGCCACCCTGATCGTGCAGGCGGACGATCCGTTTGCCTACGGAATCTAGCCCGCATTATGCATGAACCTTCTGCTGCGGCCGCCGATCCATCCGCTGGGACGCGACGTGCTCCCT
>CAZFUH010000321.1:0-4710 GCA_964522235.1 uncultured Rhodanobacteraceae bacterium | reverse complement strand
CTAGAACAACAGCGCGAACAGGATCAGGAGTGGAATCGGGATACCGAGCAACCACAACAGCAGGTATTTCATCTCTGCGTTCCTCCAGTGAAAAAAGACGCTCTTACTTAGTCAAGATCGCGTTGCCGACCGCCGAAGGTCGCGAACAGGCTGGCGAAGAAGGCGCCGATCAACAAGGTGATGAACAACCAGAGCGCGGCATACGCTGACGCTTCCCGTGCCTCGTCGGCAGCCGCTCGAGCCGCGGTGTCGGCTTCGCTCATCACCGTCGAGAGCCGGCCGTGCAGGTCGGCCACCCGTGCTTCGGCTTCCTGTTGGCTGAGTCCGGTGTGCTGGGCGACCAGAGTGGCCAGGTAGCGGGCATCGTCGGGTGCGAGTTCGTCGTTGTCCCGGCTGATGGCGATGATGCGACCGGCCTCTGCAACCACCATGGAGCGCGATTGGCGATCTGAAGCCGGTGACCTTGCGCTCGCCGTGGTCGGCGAAGTCATCGGAGAATTCGGGTCACGCTCGTCGAACTCCATGCGCGAACTCCGGCCCGATGCACCGTCGGATGCGCGGAACAGGCGATCGACGTAGTAGTCGATGAGTCCGCTGCCGTTGGCGTCGTTGCCGCCGATCAAGGTCTGGCCGGCCGCCGCGACGCCACCGGTTGCCGCGCCCGCCAGCTTCGCACCGGCACCAAGCATGCCAGCGATTGCCGAAGTCAGCAGCGCAGCCGTCAACAGTGTGGCAACCGCCCACGACAGAAACCCGTGAGCCGTGTCGCGAAAGTAGGTTTCGTCGTCGCGCACTGCGACCCAACGCCGCCGCAGACGGCCGGCCAGATAACCACCCAGACCGGACGCGGCGAGTGAGGTAAACGTGATCCATGCGATCGTCGCCCAGCCAAAGGTCTCGGCATCGATGCCTTCGAATGCCCACGGCGATACCGAGGACAAGCCCAATCCAACACCGAGAAGCACCAGGATCAGCGACAGCGCCGCGGCGGCGGCAGCACCGGCTAGGATGGCAGCCCAGCTGACGGCACTGTCGTCATTGCTTGCGACCACGGCTGTTGCAGGATGAGCGGCAGCGGCGATACCGGGGTGGCGTGAATCAGTAGTTGTTCCTGCGTGCATATGCGAGGTCCTCCAAAGTGGTAGTGGGCAAACGCTTGTCGACGTAGCGATGACGCGGTGAGCGATGCTCGTGCATGGCTAGCGACCTGACTTGCTCGCAGCGGAATCCTCTCTCTTGCCGGCATCGCATAGCCGGTTGCGGTCAACACTCGTGGGCAATGCAAACGGTGTGCCATCCCAAAAGGGGGGCAGGGAGCACACGTCAACCATCAGGGTTGGGCGGCGATCATGCGGTTTGCGCCGCTGTTGCACTCTTGAACTGCAAAATGCAATCAGTGCGATGCTCCCAGGCACCTTGCTGTCAGGGACACGGGGTGGCATGCATCGACTTGGCAACGGCGTCCCGACCCGGACGGGCGTTTAACGCCGAAGGCAATGCCGAGCTTGCGTCCCCACAGTTCCGCGGGCACAGTGCGCGGCTGTTTGCCTCCTCAAGGATTCGCACCATGCGGCTTTTGCGTCCCATCGTCGGTGTCGTTGCACTGCTGCTTGCGCCATCGGCCTTCGCCAGCGGCTGTATCGTGGTGCGGCCCACCGCGCCCCTGGCCATCGGTCTGAACAGCGCCCATGACGTACACGGCGGCCAGTGGGAGTACACGGTGGCCTACCGCTACCTGTTCTCGGACCGGCATTTCCGCGGCACCCACGAGGAGCCGGAACGGCAGGCGAACGGCAGCGACGTGCGCAACAGCGTGCATACCTTCGATCACAGCCTGACCTGGTGGTACGACCAGCGTTGGCGCTTCAGCGCGTCGCTGCCGGTGGTGTTCGCGCGGCGCTCGTCGCTTTACGAGCATGACCGTATCAACCGCTCCACGATGCAGGCCAACGGCATCGGCGATCTGCGCCTGATGGCCTACCGCGAGATGATCCTCCCGGAGGAGGGCGAGCCGCTGCGCGGGATCACCCTGGGTATCGGCATCAAGCTGCCGACCGGCAGGGACGATGTCACCGACACCGCCAACCGGCCTTCGGGTCCGGAACAGCGTACTGTCGACCAGTCGATCCAGCCCGGCGACGGTGGTACCGGCGTGATCCTTGAGCTGACCGCATACCGCCAGTTTTATGATGAATCGACGTTCGCCTTCTTCACGGCGTCCTACTTGATCAACCCGCGCAACACCAACGGCGTGCCGACCTTCCGCGGCCGTGAAAGCGAGGCAATCATGTCGGTCCCCGACACGTACCTGGTACGCACCGGGGCGACCCGCGTGCTGTCGTTCGACAAGGGCATCAGCGGCGACCTCGCCGTGCGCGTCGAGGGTGTGCCGTCGAGCGACCTGATCGGCGGAAGCGACGGCTTCCGGCGCCCCGGCTACGCGGTGTACCTCGAGCCCGGCGTGAATCTCCAGCGCGGTGTGCACCGGTTCTCTTTAAGCGTGCCCTGGACCATCCACCGACACCGCGTGCGCAGCCGGAGCGACCGCCTGGTCGGCGGCCATGGCGATGCCGCCTTCGCCGACTGGCTGCTGCAGATGAGCTACGGATACCGCTGGTGAGGATCCTGACCCTGACCCTGGCGCTGCTGCTGGCGGCGCCACTCTGGGCCGCCATGCCGGCGGTCGGCGAGCGCGCGCCGAAGTTCGCACTGCGCGACGTCGATGGCGAACGCGCGCGCTTTCCTGCGGACGCCGGTGCGCGTCCGGTGGTTGTGCTTTTCTGGGCTTCGTGGTGCTCGTACTGCAAGGCGCTGCTGCCGCACGTGGCCGAACTGAAGACCCATCACGGCGACGCGCTGGAGGTTTATGCAGTCAACTTCGGCGAGCAGGGCGACCAGCAAGAGGCACTGCGCGCCATGGATTTCCCGTTCGTGATGCTGCCGCGCGGCGACAGCGTGGCGACGCGCTACGCCGTGCAGCGCGTGCCGGCGATGTTCCTGGTTCACCAGGGTCGGATCGTGCACAGGCTCGAACATCCGCCCGCCGACCATCCGGCCAGGAGCGCTGGCCAGGGGCGCAATCAGGCGGCCATGCTCTCCGAATGGTGGACCGCGGGTCTGCGCGAAGCCCTGGAGCGGCTCCAGTCACCGGACTGAGGGACGTCTGATGAACAAGTCCGCGCGCGCAGCGCCGGGGCACGACGCTGTGTGCTGACATGCAGCGGCCAGCTTGAATTACATAATAAATATTATGCGAAATCATGTTCCGGGTCAGGAAGCGTGATCTCTGAGCTGCATTGAACCCGTACGCAGGAATGTCGACGCCCGCTCCTGCATGTGCGTCCTTCAACGTAGCCCCGAGAACTGACAATGAACACCATGGTCCGCTTTGCTGTCCTGTCCGCGCTTCTGATCGCGTCCAGCCCGATTCTTGCCGCGGTCTTCACCGCGAACAGCTCCCTCGACCTGCCGGACAACAATCCGGGCGACGGACTCTGCCGTTCAGATGGTGTCCCACCGAGCTTCTGCACCCTGCGAGCGGCCATCATGGAAGCGAATGCACTTCCTGGCAATCACACCATTCGACTGCAACCCGATCGCACCTACACGCTGACCAGAGTCGGCAATGACAACACAGCGCTGAATGGTGACCTCGACCTGCTGAAGGCGGTGACCATCGAGTGCGATGGTTGTGCCGCAAACGGCAGCGACTGGCCGACGGTAAATGCGAATGGCATCGATCGTGTGTTTGATATCCGATCTGGTGGTGTCAGGCTTCGACAGATGACCATCACCGGCGGCTACCTGACCGGGAGTGCCGGCGGTGCCGGTGTCTACATCGAGAACAATGTCGCGTCGGCCCAGTTGCAGTCCCTGCGCTTCATTGGCAACCGGGCCGCGGATGGCAGCGCAGTTCTGAATCTCGGTGCGAGCGTTGATATAGAAGACGCCGAGTTCTTCGACAATCAAACCAGTGGCTCGCCAAGTTTCGGAAACGTTGTCACCAATATCGGCGGAATGACGATTGATCGGGGCTTTTTTCACCTGAACAACATGCCCGGCGGGCATTCCAGTCAGGCAGTCAGCGGTCGAGGTTCAAATTTTATTAATATATATAATACAACTATCAGTGGAAATGCTGGCTACGGGATTCGAATCCAGGGCATATCGAATCATATCGCTCGAGTTCGCAACGTAACGATCGTCGACAACGGCAATATCGGTCTGAGCGTGATTGGTGGAGCGGATTCTCAGAACCTTGTCCTGCGCAATTCAATCATTGCCCACAATACGGTGACCAATCAGTGCGGGTTTCCAGCAGGACACGCATTCGACCTCGATGGTTACAACCTGGCTACGCACGCGAGTTGCGGCCTGGCGGCTGGGGCAACGAATCTGCCCATCACCGATCCGCTGCTGACACCGCTGAAATATCGAAACTCCAGCCACCCTACGCCAGTGCATTGGCCGCGCCCCGACAGTCCCGTTCTCAGTGCCGGGACACTGTTTATCGGCGCGGACTGCCGCCCTGTCGATCAACATGGCATTGTCCGGCCTCAAGGGTACAACGGCATCGCCCGCTGTGATCTTGGTGCTGCCGAGGTGCCCGATGACGCCATCTTCTTCGATTCATTGGAGACGCTGTAGCAGCCAGAAGCCTGCCATGCAGTACCCGTTGCAGTTTTCCGCTTTGCAGATGCGGCAGCACGA
>CAZFUH010000320.1:0-4717 GCA_964522235.1 uncultured Rhodanobacteraceae bacterium | reverse complement strand
GAGGCCCTGCTGGCGGCGCACCCGAACAACCGTCAGGTGCAGCGACTGGCGCGGAACTGGGACCGGTCTGCGGGCTGGCATCTGCGCGTACGCGCTGAAGGCAGCCGCAGCAGCGGCGCCGATGTCAGCGTCTCACCCCAGGGTTCGCGCGACCGTCGCTACCTGACCGAAATCGACAGTCCACTGCTGGCCAGTCGCTGGCGGATCACCGCGGCGGCGCTGGAGCGCTGGGCCGAATTTCGCCAGCAGCGGGTCGAGGATCGCCGCTACGGGCTCGGTCTGCGCTACCGCCATGATCGACTCGACCTGCACCTGCGCGGCAATCGCCCCGAAGACGGCATCGGAGGCAATGCCTTCGGGCTCGACCTGGGCTGGCGTCTGGGCGAGCGTTGGCACGCCGGGCTGTCGCTTTGGCGCAATGATCCGGAGGGCTCGTTGCAGGCTCGCGCCGCCGGCATCGCGGTCGATTCGCTGGCCTTGTCGGCCAGCTATCGGCGCAACGAACGCTCGGTCTGGCGAGTCGGTGCACAGCAGCTCCGCTTCGACGACGGCAACCGCCGCCATTCCGTGTTTGCCGGCGGCGAGCAGCGCCTGTACACCCGCGCGCACTGGCATCTGGATGGTCTGGCCGGCGTCTACGCCAGTTCCGCCAGCGCCGACGACGCGCCGTACTTCAACCCATCGCGCGATGCCTCGCTGAGCCTGGGCATGCGCGCCGATCATCTGCTCTGGCGTCGCTACGAGCAACGACTGCGCCATCGCCTGAGTGTCCAACTGGGCAGCTACTGGCAACAGCACCACGGCAGTGCGTTGACGCCGAGTTTCGACTACAGCCATGAATGGCAGTTCCATCGCGGCTGGCAACTGCTGTACGGCTTGAACTGGGCGCTGCCGGTGTACGACGGTCAACGCGAGCGGCGTCTGGGCCTGCACGTCGAATTGCGCTGGGGAGCCTAGATCATGACGGCGACAAGGATTCTGGGTGTACTGGGATTGCTGGTGCCACTGATGATCGCCACGCCGTCGCTGCCGGTGGCTGCGGGTAGCGACGGCGTCATCATCCTGAGCTACCACGATGTTCGCGACGATGTCGCCGAACGCGGCGACCCGGATGGTTTCGCGATCCATAGCCAGAACTTCGCCGCCCACCTGGACTGGCTGTCGGGCAATGGCTACCAGCCGATCAGCCTGGCGCAGTTGATCGCGGCGGTCGAGGATGGCGCGCCGTTGCCGCCGCGGCCGGTGCTGCTGACCATCGACGATGGCCTGCGCAGTCTCTGGACCCATGTCTTCCCACTGCTGCGCGCCTACGACTACCCGGCGGTCGCAGCCGTGGTCACCAGCTGGGTCGACCTGCCCGAAGGCGAAACCGTGGACTACGGCCACAGGATGTTCGATCGCGACGATTTCGTCACCTGGGACCAGTTGCGCGAAATGCAGGACAGTGGCCTGATCGAGATTGCCTCGCACAGCCATGACCTGCACCGCGGTGTCCGCGCCAATCCGCAGGGCAACCAGACTCCCGCCGCGATCACCCGCATCTACGAGCCCGGTCACGGCTATGAGAGCGAGGCCGCCTACCGCGAGCGCATCGAGACCGACCTGCGCGCCAGCCGAGATCTGATCCAGTCGCGACTGGCCCGGCCGCCGCGCTCGATCATCTGGCCCTACGCCGCCTATAGCCGGATCGGCAACGAGATCGCCGACCGTCTGGGCATGCGGGTGTCGTTCGATCTCGAAGGGCCGCGCTCGACGCTCGACACCGGGCTGCACGGTCTGTCCCGGTTGCTGATCATGAACAATCCTGGTGTCTCCGACCTGGTGCATGAACTGCGCCGCGAACGCGAACTAGCCGGCATGCGCGCGTTGCAAGTCGATCTCGACGCGCTGTACGACGACGATCCCGAGCAGATCGAACGAAAGCTCGATGTCCTGATCGAGCGCGTGCAACGAATCGGACCGAGCCATGTCTTTCTGCAGGCCTTTGCCGATCCGGACGGCAATGGCTCGGCCGCCGCCGTGTACTTCCCGAATCGGCATCTGCCGGTTCGCGCCGATCTGTTCAGCCGGGTCGCCTGGCAGTTGCTGACCCGGGCCGGTACCGAAGTCTATGCCTGGATGCCGGTACTGGCGTTCGAACCGAACGATCCCGAGCTGCGACGGTCGGTGCCCCGGGACGTCGGCGACCGTCTGGACTTCACCCACGCGCCGACGCGGCGGTGGATTCTGGACCTGTATGAGGATCTGGCTGCCAGCTCGTACCTGGCTGGGCTGCGCTTTCATGACGAAGCCGATCTTGGCACCCACGAACTGCCGCACCTGCATCCGGGCCATGACCACGCCCGTGCGCTGGCGCTGATCGAGTTCACCATCGAACTCAAGCACGCTGCCGAGCGCTGGCGCCCGAAGCTGGCGACCGTGCGCAATCCGTTTCCGCAGGCGCCGCCGGATCCGCGCCGGGATCCAGGGTTCGGCCCGCGCCTTGACGCGTTCCAGCGCGCCTATGACTACACGATTCTGAGTGCGAGCGCCGATGACGTCGGCGTCCGGCAACGGGACAACCGGATCAACCACCTGTTCACCGCCGCTGCCGAGCGCGAATCCGGGGCCACCGGCATCGTGTTTCAACTGCCGACGGTCGAGCAGGATCGAGCGCTGGCGATCGCGCCGGCACGTCTTGCGGCGCAGCTGCGCCAGCTGCAAGCGCTGGGAGCACGACACCTCGCCTGGTATCCGGACGATTTCGTCGCCGACCGGCCGCCGTGGCCAGCCGCGCGCGCGAGCCTGTCCGCGCGCAGCTTCCCGTACCAGCAGCGCTGACTGCGATCACGACGATGAGTCCAGTCCTGCTCACCCTGTTCCAGTTCGCGTTCCTGTATCCGATCGTGATGTCGTTCTTCTGGATGACCGGTGGTCTGTACTACTACCTGCGCCGGGAACGCGGCGGACCGCCGACCGACCAGCCGCCTGTGCTGGATGAGTATCCCTTCGTCACGATTCTGGTGCCGTGCCACAACGAAGGCGCAAACGTCGATGAAACCATGGCCGCGGCACTGGCACAGAACTACCCGCACTTCGAAGTCATTGCCATCAATGACGGCAGTCGCGACGATACCGCCGCGCGCCTGAACCGGCTCGCCGAACGCAATCCGCGCCTGCGTGTGGTGCATCTGGACCGCAACCTGGGCAAGGCCAACGCCATGCGCATGGGTGCGCTGGCAGCGCGTTCGGAATACCTGGTCTGCATCGATGGCGACGCCCTGCTGGAAGCACACGCGGTGCACTGGATCATGCTGCATCTGATCTCCGGACCCAGGGTCGGTGCGGTCACCGGCAATCCGCGCATTCGCAACCGTTCGACCCTGCTCGGCCGACTGCAGGTCGGTGAATTCTCGTCGATCATCGGCATGATCAAGCGCGCTCAGCGTACCTATGGCCGCATCTTCACCGTGTCCGGCGTGATCAGCGGTTTCCGGCGCAGCGCCCTGCACCAGATCGGTTACTGGGCCGATGACATGATCACCGAGGACATCGACATCAGCTGGCGCCTGCAATCGATGCATTGGGATCTTCGATACGAACCGAATGCGCTGTGCTTCATTCTGATGCCGGAGACGATCCGAGGCCTTTGGAAGCAGCGCCTGCGCTGGGCGCAGGGTGGCGTCGAGGTACTGATGCGCCATGGCCGCAGCCTGATCGGCTGGCGCAAGCGGCGCATGTGGCCGATCGCCTTCGAGTACCTGCTCAGTGTCACCTGGGCCTACGTAATGATGCTGATCATCGTGCTCTGGGCGCTCGGGAAGGTGCTGACGATGCCGCCGCAGTTGTACGTCCACACCATGCTGCCGTCCTGGCATGGCGTGATCCTGGCGACGGTGTGTCTGTTCCAGTTCGCCAGCAGTCTGATCATTGATCGCCGCTACGAGCGCGGCGTCGGCCGCAACTACTACTGGATGATCTGGTACCCGATGGTCTACTGGCTGCTGAGCCTGTTCACGACCGTGGTAGCGATTCCCAAGACCCTGCTCAAGCGGCGCGGCCAGCGTGCGACCTGGGTCAGCCCGGACCGTGGCGTGCAATGAATCATCCGGCGCCGCTGATCCATCGTCCGGAACGCCAGCAACGGTTGGCGCGCAGGCTCTGGCAACTGGTCACCGCGCTCTGCTGGGCCGCCTACCTGTACCTCTGGCTGCCCCTGTTCACCCTGCTGTTGTGGTTCCTCGGCATCGAGATCGCGGTGTACGAGTTGTACCAGCGTCGCGATCAGGTCGATCCATTCGTACTGCTGACCCTGCCGTTGCTGGCGCTGTTCTGCGGTCTGCTGCTGATCGGCTGGGCCGAGTACAACCGACTACGGTTCCAAGGTCGCGAGCGCAGGCAGCCGCGTGCCCATGTCGGTCGCCGCGAGATTGCCGAAGTCCTCGGTGCCGGGCCGGCGGTCGCCGACGCAATGGTCGTGCACAAGATCCAGGTACTGCACATGGACGAGCACGCGCGCCCAGTCTCGACGCGTGCCCTGCCGGCCGTTCGCAAACCGCCCGCACCGGCCTCGCAGCGGCGCCTGCCGGCCGGCGAGATGACGACCTAGGTTCGCTTACGCTGACCGGCTTTCGGAATGCAAGGCATCGCGAAGCGGGAAGGATTGTGCGGCGGCCTAGCCCGCTTTATTCATGAACGTTCGTCGCGAGGTCGTCGAGACGCCGCTGGGACGCGGCGC
>CAZFUH010000319.1:0-4742 GCA_964522235.1 uncultured Rhodanobacteraceae bacterium | reverse complement strand
GTCTTCGATCATCCCGAAGTCGGCGATCGCCTGACCGGTGAGCCGGCGCAGACGTTTGGCCAGTTTGTGGTCTTCGTGTTGTTGGCGGCGAACGGGGGCGGGGCGGACGGACGGCATCGGGTGATTGTACCCCGCAGCCGGGTCCGGCTCGCTGCGATGCCGCGGCGCCATCAACCGGCAGTCGAGCGGTCGCCGGAAATTTGGTGTTCAGACGCGCATGCTGCGGCCAGGGTCAGGGCGTGGTCGAAGTCGACGGTCTCGCCGAGCAGGGCCGGGTGCCGGTTCAAGCCCATTGCGATCAGTACTTTCGCCGGCTGTGCTTGCAGACCGGACAGGATCACCTGGATGTTCTTGCGTCGGCAGCGATCAAGGAAGTCGGTCAGAGCCTGGACCCCGGAGGCATCGATCATCGGTACCAGACGCAGGCGCAGAATGAACACCTGCGGCGAATCCGGGTATTGGTCCAGCACCTGATCCAGGCGGTTGGCGACGGCAAAGAACAGTGGTCCGCTGATCCGGAACGCGGCCACGCCAGCCGGCAGCAAGTCGCGCTGATCGGGCTGGCGGCCATTCTCGAAATCATCCCGATCGTCATCGATCAGGCGGACATCTCGGTCGATCGCGACCACCTCGCTCATCCGGTGCATGAACAAGAACGCGGCCAGCACCACGCCGACCTGGATCGCCACGGTCAAATCGAACACCACGGTCAGGACGAAGGTGGTCAGCAGCACCACGCGATCGCCGACCGGGGCCCGCATCAGATGCCGGAAGCGTTCGATCTCGCTCATGTTCCAGGCCACGATCAACAGCACGGCGGCGAGGGCCGAGAGCGGTACCCAGGCCATCAGCGGCGCCAGCAGCAGCATGAACAAGAGCAGAAACAGTGCGTGTGCGATGCCGGCGATCGGTGTCCGGCCGCCGGCTCGAACATTGGTCGCGGTGCGTGCGATCGCGCCGGTTGCCGGCAGGCCGCCGATCAGGGCCGAACCGACATTGGCCACGCCCTGGGCGACCAGTTCGCAGTTGCTGCGGTGGCGGCCGCCGGTCATGCCGTCGGCGACGACGGCCGAGAGCAGGGATTCGACGCCGGCCAGGAACGCGATCGTCAATGCGCTGGGCAGCAACTCGCCGGTGCGCGCGAACGGGATCTCTGGAAACGAGATGCTCGGCAAGGTCGACGGGATCGCACCATAGACCGAACCGACGGTGGCAACCGGCAGAGCCAGCGCCGCCACGGCCACGGTTCCGGCGATCACGGCGATCAGAAAGCCCGGCCATTTCGGTTGCCAGCGGCGCAGCAGTACGATGACCAGGAGGCAGGCCAAGGTCAGGACGATGGCAAACGAATCGAACGCGCCGATGTGCTCGCCGTAGGTGTGCAGACGTTCGATGAACTCGCCAGGCAGGCGCTCGATCGGCAGCCCGAGAGCGTCCTTGATCTGGCTGATGAAGATGGTCACGGCGATACCGGCGGTGAAGCCGGTAATCACCGGTTGCGGCATGTAGCGCATCAACGCGCCCAGGCGCAGCAGGCCGGCGGCGATCAGGATCAGGCCGGCGAGCAGGGTACACAGGACCAGGCCGCCATAGCCAAAGCGCTCGATGACGTTGAACACGACCGGAATGAAGGCCGCGGTCGGACCGCCGATCTGCACCCGCGAGCCACCCAGGGCCGAGACCAGAAAGCCGGCGACGATCGCGGTATGCAGACCCTTGTCCGGACTGGTGCCGGACGCGATCGCCAGGGCCATCGCCAACGGCAGGGCGACGATGGCGACGGTCAGACCGGCGATCAGGTCGCTGCGCAGGTCGCCGAGGCGATAGCCGTCGCGCAGCACCGTGACCAGTTTCGGCAGATACAGATGCCAGATCGGCGGTGGCGGGCGGGAGTTCATCGCGAGCCGCCATTGTCGCCGACGCTGCCGGCTCACGCCAGATTGCGCGGATCGACGACGGCAGCACCGGAGTGGTGAGAGTTGCGGGGTAGTATGCGGGGGTCGGCAGCGCCACGAGCATGGAAACTCTCGATACCGCCACCATCGTCCGCCGTCTGGTCGAATTGCGCAGCGAACATCGCGACCTCGACCTATTGATCGACCGGCTGTCCGGCGACGCCGTCGTCGATCAGATGACCTTGACGCGGATGAAGAAGCGTCGATTGCGCCTCAAGGACGAGATCGCCTGGCTGGAGGACAAGCTGATTCCCGACCTCGATGCCTGAGCGCCAGGAGCAAGTGCCGCCAGGAGAGCAAGGAGGTTCACATGCTTGCCACGCAGTAGCGGGCCAAAGCTCTCACTTCTCACTCCTCGCCACTCACTCCTGTTTCGTCAGTTTGAGAATACCGTGGCGGATTTCCCGCGACAGAATGTGCCTGGCATCGTCGAGCGCGTCGGTCAGGGTGTCGTTGAAGCTCAATCGTCCGTCGCCGTCGACGGTGGCGACGCCGAGGTTGCGCAGCTGCTGGATGAAGCCCCGGAACAGACTCTTGTCGAAAAACTCCGGCCCCGACAATTCCTGCAGCAGGCTCAGGCGCTGCGCGGTCAGATGGCACAGGTTCTCCAGTTCGGTCGCGGTCAGGGTGCCGGAGCCGGAGCGGGCGAGCGCGGCAGCGCAGATGTAGTAGCGTTCGATGGTTTGCAGCAGGCTGTGGCCGAGCAGGCGCAGCTGATACTGGCCGAGCGTGCCGCCGCTCGGACGGCGCAGACGCCGGCCCTGATCCCGGCTATCGAGTACGCCGTGCTCGATCAGGATGTCGGCGGTCTTCTCCAGTTCGGCGGTGAATTGATCCGGCGTCCAGGGCAGAAACAGCTCGGCCTTCAGAAACGGGTACACGATGCGACCGATGCGGGCGACGCTGGCCCGGCTCATCTCTCGGTTGTTGAGAAAGCAGCAGGCGATCCACGCCGCGCAGACCGCCAGATGCAGAACGTTGTTGCGGTAGTAGCTGAGCAGGATGCCGGTGTCGCCGTCGGCGCTGAGCACGTCGCCCAGCGGATGGCTGGTGCGCTTGAGCCAGCCAAGCTTCTCGCCATAGGCGACGATTTCTTCCGGCGATTGCTCGCCGACGACCACGCGCGGCGAATACGGCACCCGGCGAAACAGCGCCTGGAACAGCCGGATCTGCGCCAGCAGGTCCGATTCGCCGAGCGCATGCTTGGGCGCGGCGAGGATTGCCAGCGCGATCAGGTTGACGGCGTTGACTTCGGCGGCGCGATTGATCTCGATCTGGATCCGTTCGGCGAGCGCGTCGACCGTCGTCGCAAGCCACTCGCCGCGAGCACCGTTGCCGCGCTGGCGCCAGTCCGGAGCCAACTGGTCCAGGTGAGCGCGCAGATCGATGGGTTCACCGAAGCTGACTGCGGCCTGACCATAGTGGTTGCGCAGGATGCGCAGCGCGCGCAACACGCCGAACACGCTTTCCTTTCGTTTGCTCTTGCCGGTCAGCTCACCTAGATAGGAGCGGCCTTCGATCAATTTTTCATAGCCGATGTAGACCGGTACGAACACCGCCGGCTGTTCGGGTGCGCGCAGAAAGCTCTTGACCGTCATCGCCAGCATGCCGGCCTTCGGCGCCAGCAGGCGCCCGGTGCGACTGCGACCGCCCTCGATGAAGTATTCGATTGCGGTGCCGTTGGCGAGCAGGGCGTCCAGGTAGGCGGCGAACACGACCGGATACAGGGCGTTGCCCTTGAAGCTGCGGCGCAGGAAAAATGCGCCGCCGCGACGCAGGTACTTGCCGATCACCGGCATGTTCAGATTGATGCCGGCGGCGATGTGCGGCGGTACCAGGCCATTGCGATAGAGCAGGTAGGACAGGATCAGGTAATCGATATGGCTGCGGTGGCACGGGACATAGATCACCGAGGCGCCGTGCGCGGCTTGTTTGACCGTATCCAGATGATGGGCGCGGACGCCATCGTAGATTCGGTTCCAGAAGCCCTGGAGCAGAAACGAGGCCGAGCGTACGAACGGATGCGAGTAATCAGCGGCGATTTCCCAGGCGTACTTGCGCGCCTGCTGCTCGGCCTTGGCCGGACTGATGCGCTCGCGCGCAGCGTGCGCGGCAATGGCGTCACGCATCGCCGGCGCGGTCAGAATGGTATTGATGAGCATGCGCCGGTGCGACAGATCGGGACCGATCATCGCCGTGCGCACACGCCGGAAATGACTGCGCAGCACGCGCGCCAGCTTGCGCGTGGTCAGGGCCGGCGCCGCACCTTCAGCGAGCAGTTCGCGCAAGGAGACCGGCCGGGCGACCCGGACCCAGGTATTGCGGCCGTTGAAAATCAGCGCCAGTGCTCGCTGGAACCAGCCGGTGATCGCCCAATGCTCGGAAAACAGAACCCCGAACCAGCCGCTGTTGCGGTCCGGAGCGCGGCCGACAAAGATCGACACCGGTACGATCTGGCAATCGAATTCCGGATCAGCCGCTGCACGATCGACCAGGGCGGCGAGCGCCTCGGTGTCGGCGACAGCGCGATCGCGACGGCCGAATGGCAGCACCCGACGACGGGTCAGCGCAAAACTGGGCCGCTTTCGTGGCAGGGCCGGATCGGATTCGAACGGTCCGGGTAGACCGGCCTCGCGGCAGGCCTGTTCCAGGATCAAGGCGTAGCTCAGGCCCTCGCGCTCTAGCACATAGCAATAGCGCTGTTGCGGGTCGAAGCGCTGACCGGATTCGGGTTGCTCGATGCGCAGCTTGACCCAGGGTCGTTGCAGCGCGTACAGCAGGCGCGCC
>CAZFUH010000318.1:0-4818 GCA_964522235.1 uncultured Rhodanobacteraceae bacterium | reverse complement strand
ACAGCCCCAGGTTCGGGCCTTGACCGACGCCGTCGCGGCTGATGTCGGTGCACAGCACATGGCGCAAGCCGATGCCGGCCAGTTCATCGAGCAGAACCTCCAGCCGGGTCGTGCTGCCGGTGCTCCAGGCATCGACGGCGATCTGCCAGTCTTCGCCGAGCGGACGGTCGGAGCGGCGCTCACCGGGCTGGGTACGATGCGAACTGCGGCCAGCCGCGGCGATCGGCCGAACATCGACCGCGAGGCAGAGTCGCTCCGGACCCAGTTCACTCAGCCAGTCGGCAAACAACGCCGGCGCCCGCGCAGCGACGCTGCCGACGACTACACGGGCGGCGCCGTAGCCGAGCAAGGTGTCGACATCGGCTCGGCTGCGCACGCCGCCGCCCCATTGCACCGAGACGCCGAGCCGAGCCAGATCGGCGAGCAGGTCGATGTGCACCGGACGACCGACGCGGGCGCCGTCGAGATCGACCACATGCAGCCACTTCGCACCGGCTTCGATGTAGCGTCCAGCCAGAGCCAAGGGCGTGACGTCGAAGCGGCGCGTCTGCCCAAAGTCGCCCTGGCGCAGGCGCACGACCTGGCCGTCACGCAGATCGATCGCAGGGATCAGTTTCATAGCGAGAGGAAGTTCTCGAGCAGGCGGCGGCCGGCCGCAGCGGATTTTTCCGGATGAAACTGGGTCCCGAACACGTTGCCGCGCGCGACCACCGATGTGAACGGCGCGCCGAACTCGGTCGTGGCGATGGTGTCGCCGACGACCGGCACCGCGTAGCCGTGCACGAAGTAGAACCAGTCATTGTCGCTGATTCCGTGCAGTAGCGGGTGATGCTCGAATGTACCGGCCGATGGGCCCGGCTTGACCGCCGCTGGCACGATCGATGCCGGCGGGACGCCCGATGACTGGCTTGCCGACACGGCAGCCGGCGCTGCCATGATCTGATTCCAGCCCATATGCGGCCAGCTCGGCGCCGGTGCCAGACGCAGGACCGGCCCAGCGAGCAGACCCAGCAGATCGCAGTCGCCTTCCTCGCTATGCTCGAACAGCAGCTGCATGCCCAGACAGATACCGAGCAGCGGTTGGGTCAGCGCACGTAGACACGACACCAGATCGCGATCGCCCAGATCACGCATGGCCATCGCTGCAGCGCCGACACCGGGCAGGATCACGTGGCTGGCGGCAGCAATCTGTGCCGGATCGCTGCTGAAGACCGGTTGCACGCCGATGCGCGCAAATGCCCTCGACAGCGAACCGAAGTTCGCGCCACCGACCGGCACGACCACCGGTTGCGACCTCCGAATCACCCCTGCCTGGATCACAGCACGCCCTTGCTGCTTGGCACCACAGCGCTGTCGTCGCGAGCAAACGCCGTGCGCAAGCAACGACCAACCGCCTTGTAGCAGGCCTCGACCAT
This sequence comes from uncultured Rhodanobacteraceae bacterium, assembly GCA_964522235.1. Taxonomy (GTDB): domain Bacteria; phylum Pseudomonadota; class Gammaproteobacteria; order Xanthomonadales; family UBA2363; genus Pseudofulvimonas. The sequence goes on along the minus strand of CAZFUH010000318.1, from coordinate 3,403 downwards.
GTGATGGGCATTGTCGCCGCGCACCGACAGATGCAAGGTCGCACCCAGGGCATCAGCCAGACTGCGAAAAAAGTGCGGTACAAGCTCAGTCGGCAGACCGCCAACCTGATCGCGCGGGAACGCACCCTCGAAGACGAAATGGCTGCGCCCGGACAGGTCGACCGCGACCTGGCACAGAGCCTCGTCCATCGGCAACAAAAAGCCATAGCGCGCGATGCCACGACGATCGCCAAGTGCCTGTCGCAATGCCTGGCCGAGCGCCAGCGCGCTGTCCTCGACCGTATGGTGTTCGTCGATGTGCAGGTCGCCCTGGCAGCGCAAGGCAAGGGTGAAGCCGCCATGGAGAGCCAACTGCTCGAGCATGTGGTCGAAGAAGCCGATGCCGGTTTCGATCTCGGGTCGGCTCTGATGATCCAGATCGACGCGGACCCGGATCCGGGTCTCGCGGGTCGTACGCTCGACCTGCGCTTGCCGATGGTCATCGAGCAAGGCACGGGTGATCGCCGACCAGTCCAGGCCATCGGCGCCGATACGAAATCCGCGCAGACCCATGCGCCGGGCAAGCTCGAGGTCGGTCTCGCGATCGCCGATGACGGCGCTGCGTTCAACGTCGAGCGCGCCTGCACGCAACCAGTGCCGAACCATGCCGGTGCCGGGCTTGCGCGTCTCGGCCGTTTCGCCTTCGCGGTGGCGATCAATCAGGATCTCCTCGAATTCGATGCCCTCCGAAGCGAGGATCTCCAACAGCAAACGGTGCGGCCCCTCAAAGTCTTCCTCCGGGAACGTCTCGCTGCCCAGGCCGTCCTGGTTGCTGACCATCACCAGGCGATAGCCGGCTTCAACCAGTCGCCGCAGGGCCGAGACCGTACCCGGCACCAGGCGGAACTTCACATAGCTGTCGATCTGCTGGTCGGTGGGCTCCTCGATCAAGGTGCCGTCGCGATCGACGAACAATACCTTTGCTGCGGCGGTCATGCCCGGTCCTCATCGACAGCTGCCACGGCAACCGCTGCAGTGCGGTCGCTGCGACCGGACCAGGCGTCGAGCAGACGATCGTTGTCGTCGCGGCTGCCGATGCTGACACGCAGACAACCAGCCAAATCGGGTTGCGCGGAAACGTCACGCAGCAGGATGCCGGCATTCAAGGCGCAGGCAAACGCCGCATCCTTGTCGCGACAGCGCAGCAGCAGGTAGTTGCCGGCCGAGGGCCAGATCCGCTCGATGCCGGACAAGCCGGCCAGTGCGCTGCGCATGCGCTCGCGCTCGGCGCAGACCTCGGCAACACGACGCTGGCTGACGGCCCTTGCCGCTGGCGTCAGTACCGACAGTGCCGCCTCGACACTCGGCGCCGGCAGCGGGTACGGCGGCGCAATCGCCGCCACCATGCGCACGAGATCGGGCGCAGCGAGCAAGCTGCCGATGCGGGCACCGGCGAGCGCGTGCGCCTTCGACAAGGTGCGCAGCACGGCCAGGTTGGCGTGACGATCGAGCAGGCCGCTGGCGCTGGCAATTCCCGAAAACTCGATATAGGCCTCGTCAACCAGCACCAGGGCGTGGTCGCGCAGCCGTTCGGCAAGATCGCCGATCGCGTGATGGTAGAGGCCTCCGGTCGGGTTGTTCGGCGAGCAGACGATGACGATCCGGGTGTCGTCGTCGACCAGGTTCAGCAGGGCGTCGGGATCGAGCGCGAAGTCATTCCCGGCGGACAACGACAGGCTGCGAAAGTGTGCACCTTGCAGGCGCGCACCGACCTGGTACATGCCGAAGGTCGGGGCAAAGCTGACGACGTTGTCCTGTCCGGCCCGACAGAACAGGCGCAACAGCAGATCGATCGCCTCATCGCTGCCACGTCCGGTCCAGACCTGCTCCGGCCGCACCTGGTACAGGTCAGCCAGCGCCTTCCGCAGCGGCTGCGGCTGCGGCATCGGATAGCGGTTCAAGCCCAGATCATCACCTGGCTGTGGCCAGGGCGATTCATTGGCGTCCAGTCGCACCGCTGCACTGCGGCCACCGCTGCGCGCCGACACATACGGCGCGAAGCTGGCCAGATCCGGACGGATGCGATCCAGCAGGCTCATGCCGCCACGCTCCCATCGATGCGCGCCAGGCGCAGATCGACCGCACGCGCATGCGCTTCCAAGCGTTCCGCACGTGCCAGCACGGCAGCCTCCGGACCGATCCGGCGCAGTCCCGCAGCGCTCAGTTCCTGGACGCTGACCCGCCGCACGAAGCTGGCGACACCGACACCGCCGAAAGAACGCGCGAAACCGAGGGTCGGCAGGACATGGTTCGGTCCGGCGCAATAATCGCCGACGGTTTCCGGCGACCAGGGTCCGAGAAAGATGCTGCCGGCTGCGTGCAGTCGCGGCAGCAGGGTTCGTGGTGAACGGGTTTGCACGATCAGGTGTTCGGGCGCGTAGCGGTCGGAGACTTCGGCAGCCTGGACCAGGTCGCGGACCTGGATCAGACGGGCATGAGCAAGCGCCTGGCGGGCGATCTCGGCTCGCGGCAACTCCGCCGCTTGCTCGACGCATTGGCGTTCGACCTCGGACAGCAGGCCGGCATCCGGACTGAGCAGGATCACTTGTGAGTCCGCGCCATGCTCGGCCTGAGCCAGCAGATCGGCTGCGACCAGAACCGGATCGGCGCTGTCATCGGCGATCACCAGCACTTCGGATGGACCGGCCGGCAGGTCGATTGCTGCACCCTGCGGATCGGTTGCGACCTCGAGCTTGGCCTGGGTGACCCAGGCATTGCCGGGACCGAACAGTTTGTCACACCGGGGCACGGTACTGGTGCCGTACGCGAGTGCTGCAATTGCCTGGGCGCCGCCGAGCTTGAACACGCGCTCGATCCCGCACAGTCGGGCAGCGAGCAGGATCAATGGATCGGCACGACCATCGGCGCGCGGCGGAGTTGCCAACACGATCTCCGGACAGCCGGCAAGTTTCGCCGGAATCGCCAGCATCCACACGGTCGACGGCAATGGTGCGGTTCCGGCTGGTGCGTAGAGGCCGACGCGCGCGATCGGCCGAACCAGATACTCACAAAGCACGCCGGGTTCGGTCTCCACGCGCAGCCGCTCGGGAACCTGCTCGGCATGGAAGCGACGCACGCGTTCGATCGCGGACGACATCGCCGCCCGCACTTCGGCGCCGACTTCGGTTTCGGCGCGATTGAATTCCGCGGGCTCGACTTCGAAGCGTTCGAGCGCGCAGCCGTCATGGCGCAGGGTCAGCTCGGTCAGCGCAGCATCCCCCTGGCTGCGCACCTGCGCCAGAATCGCGCGTACGCCTTCGACCAGACTTGCGCCGCGCGCCGGTTGCGGTCGCGCCAGTGCCTTTTCCTGCTCGGCGGCAGTCAGGCGGTTCCAGTCCAGGCGTTTCATGCCAATACCTGCTCG
>CAZFUH010000317.1:4617-4829 GCA_964522235.1 uncultured Rhodanobacteraceae bacterium | reverse complement strand
TCCTGCGCATCGACGGCTGCACAGTGTTCCGCGCGGCCTCATCGCTGCCCATCGGTGTTTGTCGTGTGAACGCGTAAGACATCGACGCGGCGTAGCGGCCGAAAAAGGGCGTTTGAAGTTCCTATACCTGGGTCCTCCCTGGATTGTTGTCGGGGCCGGGGCTCCCCGCAGTTGATCGAACAACCAGGCGCAAAAGGCCACCGGCGTGTCGC
>CAZFUH010000317.1:0-4607 GCA_964522235.1 uncultured Rhodanobacteraceae bacterium | reverse complement strand
TTGCCGAGAACGGATTGGGGGGCTCTGAAAGGGCCGCCAAGAGTGACGCACTACACTAGACTTGGGTCCTGGGAGAGGCGGCCATGGCCGATTCGACGACAACGGAGGCGGCAACCGGCAATGGCGCCGACAAGGACGCCCTGTTCGCGGCCGTCTACGACCGGCTCAAGGCGATGGCCGGACGGCGCCTGGCCGCTGGCCCCCGCGGCACCCTCGACACCACTGCCCTGGTCCACGAGCTGTACCTGCGCCTGAACGACAAGGACGGATTGCGCTTCGCTCATCCGTCGCAGTTCTTCACCTACGCGGCCCGGGCCATGCGTCACCTGCTGGCCGACCGCGCCCGCGACCGGCTGCGCCAGCGTGCGGGGGGCGAGTGGCTGCGGGTGACCTTGACCGGCGTCGATCTGAAGCTGGCGGTGGACAGCGCCGAGCATGCGCTGGCGCTGGATGCCACGCTGCGCCGCCTGGACGCCCTCGACCCGCGCGCCGCGCAGGTGGTCGAACTGCTGTACTTCGCCGGACTGACCCTGGAACAGACCGCCGACACCCTGGGCCTGGCCCGGCGCACCATCGACCGCGACTGGCGCTTCGCCCGCGCCTTCCTCAAGGCCGAACTCGACCCCGACAACGCGTAATGTCGCAGCCGCGACCGATCCGGCGTTGATCGACCCAGCCATGACCGCAATCCCGCCACCACCGACCGACCCCTCGCCACCCGGGACCACCACGCCCTCGCTGCGCGAGCTTTTCGACCAGGCCCTGGCCCTGGCGCCCGTGCAACGCGACCGCTTCCTGGACGAGCATTGTGCCGATCCCGGGCTGCGGATCCGCCTGGACCGCCTGCTGGCCGCCGATGCCGATGCCGACGCCGACGCCCCGCTGTCGGCACGGCCGGCGGGACAACTGGCCGAGGCCATCGGCGACATCGCGCCGGCACCGAGCTGGGCCCCCGGCCAACGCATCGGCGCCTTCGAGCTGGTGGGCGTTCTGGGCGAAGGCGGCTCGGCGACCGTGTTCAAGGCCGCGCGCGACCTCGACGGCGTGCGCCAGGACGTGGCGCTGAAACTGCTGCATCGCGGGCTGTACTCACCGGAAGCGCAACGGCTGTTCCGGCGCGAGCGCCAGGCGCTGGCCTCGCTGTCGCATCCCAACATTGCCCACCTGATCGACGGCGGCGTGACCGACAGCGGCCACCCTTACCTGGTCATGGAATACGTCGACGGCCGGCCGATCACCGACCATGCTCGCGACCGTCAGCTGGACCTGCGCGCCCGTCTTCGCCTGATGGTGGTGGTCTGCCGTGCGGTCGCCGCCGCGCACCGCAACCTGATCGTGCACCGGGACCTGAAGCCGTCGAACATCCTGGTCGGCAACGACGGCTCGGTGAAGCTGCTCGACTTCGGCATCGCCAAGCTGCTGGGCGAGGACCTGGGGGAGCCGGTCGACGCGACCCGGACCGGCTATGCCCCGCTGACCCCGGGCTATGCCGCCCCAGAGCAGTACGCGGGCGGGGTGGTATCGACGGCTACCGATGTCTATGCCCTCGGGGTGGTCCTGCACGAATTGCTGGTCGGCGAGCGCCCGGCCGGCGGCGAGCCGGTGCGTCCCTCGGTCCGGGTCGCCGCACTGCCCACCGACCTGTGGCGCCTTCCCGGCTCGCGGGCGACGCTGCGCGCCGCCCTGCGTGGCGACCTCGACACCATCGTGCTCAAGGCCCTGGCCGAGGAACCCGAGCGCCGCTACGCCGCCGCCGCCGACCTGGCCGAGGACATCCAGCGCCACCTGGACGCGCAACCGGTACGCGCGCATCCGCCGTCGACCTGGTACCGCACCCGCAAGTTCGTGCAGCGCCACCGCGGCGGCGTCTTGCTCACCATGGCATTCGCCATCGGCCTGGTGGCCAGCCTGGCGCTGGCGCTGTGGCAGGCCCGGATCGCCCGGCAAGAGGCCGCCCGCGCCACCGAACAGTCGCTGCTGGCGCAGGCCGAGTCGCGTCGCGCGAACGAGGTGCGCGGCTTCCTGGAGGGATTGTTCGAGTCGATCAATGAAGGTTTCCCCGAACACCGCACGCCCAGCGTCAAGGACCTGGTGGCTGCCGGCGTCGAGCGCCTCCGGGAAAACACCGGGTTCGGCCCCGCCGAGCGCATCGACCTGCTGGGGATGTTCGCCCGACTGCACGAGCGTCTGGGCGAACCCGAACCGGCACGGATATTGGCAGATGAGGCGGTCGACCTTGCCGACCGGACGCTGGAGCCTCTGCACCCCAGGGCGATCGAGGCACTGGCGCTGCGCGGCGATCTCGCCGTGCGCATCGGCAATGCGGCGGCGGCAGAGGCGCCACTGCGCGAGGCGCTGCAGCGCTTGCGCACGGCCCGCCTGGACTCGCCATTGCTGCACCAGGTCCTGGACAGCCTTGCCAACATCGAATCCGGCCACGGCCGTGCCGAGGCGGCTTTGCAGCTGGCCCAGGAGTCGCTGGCCGAGCGCATCCGCATCTACGGCGCAGACAGCGTCGGGGCCGCTGCCGGCTACAACAACGTCGGTGTCGGACTGTTCGGGCTCGGTCGCTTCGAGGAGGCGGCCGAGGCCTATCGGCGAACCTACGAACTGGACGCGCGGCACCAGGCCACGGACAGCTACTACGTACTGTTCAGCCTGTCGAACTGGGCCCACGCCCTCGCCCAGGCGGGCCGGATCCACGAGGCACGGAGCCGACTGGTCGACGTGGAAGCGGCGCTGCATCGCCTGGGCGGCAAACCGCGCCAGGGCCAGATCGTCAACCGCTCGCGCTTGTGCGCTCTCGACACATTGTTCGCCAGCCCGGATGCTGCCCGGGCGTCGTGCGCCGGCCTGCTGGAGATCACCCGTACCTTCACCGGCGGCGCAGGCACCTACATGGGCGGCAGCCTTCGTGTCGAGGCGACGCGTTTTCGGGAGGTCGGCGAGCTGCGCGCGGCGGCTAGGCTGCTCGACCAGGGGTGGACGCTGCTTTCCGAGGCCCCTGCCCATGACCGCTTTCGCGGCATGATCCTGCAGGTGCGCGCAACGCTGGCCTGGCTCGGTGGTGATCGCGCCGGCACCCGGCGCGATGCCGCAGCCGCGCTCGCCCTGCTGGATCCCTTCCCGGACTACGCCTCGTCAGCGGCGGAGCTGCGTGCGCTGCTGGCACTGACATGTACGGACGAGGGAGGCCTGGATTGCCCGCCGTCGACGTCCGATGCCCTGGATGCTGCCCTCGCCGGCCCCCGTGCCCTTGGCAACAGCCACTATCTGCTGGCCGCCCTGCTGCGGTCGCAAAGCCTGGTCGACCAAGGCCAAGCCGTAGAAGCGTTGGCCGTCCTTGATGCCGTGCTTCCGGGGGCCGCCGCCGAACTGGACGACGACCATGCATTCATTGGCGCCGCACGGCTGTGGCGAGCGCAGGCGCTGACGGCGCTGGGGCAATGCGCCGCTGCCGCCAAGGAGCGGGCGTTGGCGGCGACAGCGAGCACAGGCCCCTGGCGCGCCAATCCCTGGCTGCGCCAGGCATCGGCACTGCCGCAAACGCGCTGCCCGGCCTCCTGACGCCGGCTGGCTGACGGCACCCCGCCTGGACGCCAGGGAAAACCGCAAGCCGGTCGCATCCGACGCGGCCATGATTCCTGCTCCCTCCCGGATCAAGTGGGGCAGCCTGAACGTCCAACTGCGGTCCCGGTCGCTGCCGATGTCGCAAGCGGGCCCGCAACGGCGTTTCCCGACGGTGCCGATCTGGTATCCACGGAGAACACCGACCATGCACCCCCGCCACATCCTCGCCTCCCTTCTCTGCCTGGCCAGCATCGATGCCGTTGCCGCCATCCTGACCGTCGGCGCACCCGGCAGCGGCTGCAACCACACCAACATCCAGGCGGCGATCAATGCCGCCGAAGCCAGCGCGGGCGCCGACACCATCCGCATCACCCGCAGCGCCGTCTGGGCCCAGCAGGCCCTGGTGGTCAACACCAGCCAGCACCTCAACATCGTCGGCGGCTTCGCCACCTGCGCCCAAGCAGCAACCGACAACGGGCTGACCACCGTCGATGGTGCCGGGGGATCGTTTGCCCCGGTGTTCCGCATCACTGTCAACACCGGCGGCATCGTCAAGCTGCGCCACCTGACCATCCGTGGCGGCGATGCCATCGCGGACAGCAATGGCAACGGCGGCGGGATCTACTTCCGCGGCGACGGCCTGCTGGAGATCATCGAAAGCACGATCAGCAACAACACTGCCCACTACGGCGGCGGCATCTACGCCGAAGCCCTGGGCCCGAACGCCGAGCTGCTGATTTCCAACAATGTCCTGATCCAGGTCAACAGCGCGTTCTATTCCGGCGGCGGCATCTACCTCAATGGCGGCAAGTTGACCATGAACGCCCCGGACAGCTGGATCGCCTTCAACTCCGCGCTGGGTGTCGGCGACGACGGGGGATACGGCGGTGGCCTCCAGATCCTCGGCGGCGCCCGCAACAGCTGCGCGACATCTATCAGCACCCCGGCGTTGCCGACAACTGCGACTTAGCCGCCATCAAGCGCGACTATTATGGCAACTTGTTTCCGCTCAATCCGGGGGGCTTGATTCCATCAGG
>CAZFUH010000316.1:0-4830 GCA_964522235.1 uncultured Rhodanobacteraceae bacterium | reverse complement strand
GCAGCATGATCTGCAGCTCGTTGGCGTCGCCCGCGCAAAACGTCGCCGCATGCACGGGTGTGAAGGCAGGCGGCGCCAGGGCCAGTAGCAGGGCCATGGTCGAGAGCGGAATGGCTCGAGGGGTTGTCATCGGGTGCTCCTTGGGCACGCGGTACCTGTCAGCGATCCACGGCAACTGTAGCGGACAGGGGCCACCGACCAGCTGGGACCCAGTCCGTAGGCACTGGGCGTCGGCCGGCAGGGGCCTACCAAGGGGTTCAGGGTCTTCAACCGAAACGGGGTCAGCACGGGCGGTCCCGCAATTGGCCGCTTAGGCCGCAGCTGCCTGGGGAAAATCGCCTCTGTTATGAATCCCTGGCGGATCGTTCCATGCCATCTGGTGCCTGAGTCAAGCCGAGCTGCGAAGCGGATTCGGCTTGATCAATCCAACGAATGGGAGAGCTGAGCACGCTTCACTTGCCGCCATGGGGCGCCGCGCCACGGGTCACTCGGCCCGCTGCTGCTGCGCGGCTGCCAGCCACTTCCGGGCCTCGACCACGCGACTGTCGGTCTCGCCCAGAAGACGCTGCCAGTGCGGCAGCCATTCGCTGCAAAAGGCGATGTAGTCGGCATCTCGCCGCATCGTTGCAAGTGTCTCGGCCAGGTCCCAGGCGTACTTGACGGTATTGACGTGACCGTCGGGAAGCGCGCGCCGACTTCGAGCCAGGATGTCTTCGCGCAAGGCAAGGGCGTCCGCGAGCTGGCCGGTCTGATGCAGGAACATGCCCAAGGTCTGCCGGAATGGCAGCGCCAGCGCATCGTCCTCGCCGTGACTGCGCGCCGACTCGTCCTGGGCGCGTTCGAACAGTGCCCGCGCTTCATCCAACCGGCCGCGATGCTGCAGCGTCCGCGCCAGCCAGATCCAGCTCACCAAGGTCTGCTGGTTGTCCGGCCCGAACGTTTCTTCGTAGAACGCCACCACCGGTTCGATCTCCGCAGCCGCCTCCTCGAAGCGGCGCAGTTCGAACAGCACCGTGCCACGGCGCATTCTGCAACTGTAGGAGTTGGGATGTTCGGACCCGAGCGCCGAGGCCTGCGCCTCGCAAGCGCTGGTAATCAGCGGCAGTGCCTCGGAGTAACGCTCCAGGGCGATAAGCGCTTGCGCCTCGCGCTGCAGCCATTTCAGCGTCAGCGGGTGGCCGACCCCGAAGCGTTCCTCGGTCCCAGCGCGCAGCGTCTGCGCCAGTTCCATCGCCTCCTCGAAGCGGTCGGTCTGGTTCAGCGCGCGCATCTGGTGATCGAGCGCATCGATATGCAGCGTCGAGAACGCGCCGAACTCGCGTCGCAGTGCCGGCTCGATGGCAGCCAGGATCGCAAGCCCTTCGGCCTCGCGCCGTTCTTCAATATCTATACCGGCGATGGCGAGCTGGAACGGCAGACGATCGCGCTCCGGCGAGCCGGGCACCAGCGCCGCCATGCCTTCCTCGTACAGCGCCCTCGCTCGCGGGTAATCATCTTGAACATGGAGGATGTGACCGTAAGTGAGCCGTGCCTGCTGCAGGTCGGCGTCATCGTTGGCGAAGGCGGCGACAAGCACAGCGAGGGCACGCTCGGCGTGCTTTGCCGCCGGCGCCAATTCGCCAGCCAGCATCAGCGCGCTGGCCAGCTCGCGATGAACGACGCCGGCCAGGCGCGGATTGCCCTCGAAGCGCGCGTCGATGCCGTCGCCGGCCCGGACCAGCGCTTCGGCCAGGCCGATATCGAGCGTACCTCCAAAGGGATTGGCCGACTGGATCACGTCGCGGATCAGGAACTCGCTGACTGCGGAGGCGAGCTGCGCCTGTTGCTGCGCGAATGCTTCGGCGCGCTGCGCCTGTTCGGCCGCCTGCTGCGCGATGCGCGCCTGCCACAGCGCCGCACCAAGGCCACCGAGCAGCGACAGCAGAACCAGGGCCGCTGCGGCGACCGCGATGCGATTGCGCATCACGAAGCGGCGCAGCCGGTAGCGGCGGCTGTCGGGTCGCGCCAGGATCGCCCGACCGGCGAGCCAGCGGCGCAGGTCGTCGGCGAATGCCGCCGCGGTGGCATAGCGTCGCGCCGGTTCTGGCTTCAGCGCCCGGGCCAGAATGAGATCGAGATCGCCGGCCAGCTGCCGCGCGAGACGACGGGCGTCTGCCGCCGGCCCGTAGACCGGGGCGACGTCGTGCAGGCGTGCCAGCGTCTGGCTGGCCCGCTCGCCGGTCTCCTGCGCCAGTCCGTTCGCGAGGACGGTGGGATCGCGCGAATTGCGCCGATGCGGCAGCGTACCGGTGAGCAGCTCGTACAACAGCACACCCAGTGCGTAGACATCCGCAGCGGTGCCGACCGGGTGGCCCAGGATTTGCTCCGGCGCGGCGTAGGCTGGCGACAGCACGCGCACGCCGGTGCCGGTGAGGTTCTGCTCGCCGCTGTCTTCCAGCAGCTTGGCGATGCCGAAGTCGAGCAGGTGCGGCACACCGACGCGATCGACGATCACGTTCGCCGGCTTGATATCACGGTGCACGATCAGCTGGGCGTGGGCATAGCTGACGGCGTCGGCGATGGTGGCGATCAGCGCGATCCGGGCACGTACGTCGAGTTGTTGCGCGGCGGCGTATTGGGTCAGCGGCATGCCGTCGACATGGGTCATCACGTAGTAGGGCCGGCCGTCCTCGTTCATGCCGCCATCGAGCACGCGCACGATATTGGGGTGTTCGAGCCGGGCAAGAATGCTGCGTTCCTGCCGGAAGCGGCGCAGGATCGCCTGGGTGTCCATGCCCCGCTTGAGCAGCTTCAGCGCCACCACCTGGCGGAACTCGCCGTCGGCACGCTCGGCGCGCCAGACCTCGCCCATGCCGCCGCTGCCAATCGGTTCCAGCAGGCGGTAGCGACCGACGATCTGGCCGGCACGGGTCTCCCAGTTCTCGCTGGCCAGACTGGCGCCCAGATGCGGCAACAGATTGTCCAGTGAACGATCCAGCACGCTGGCCTGTTCATGGTCGGCAGCCAGCATCGCCGACAGCCGGGCCGCCAGGGCCGGGCGTTCGCGCCTCAGCCGCCCAAGTTGTGCCGCCTGCTCGGGCTGAGGAAGGTCGCTCAACTGGTCGAACCAGTCGCTGAGTTCGGTCCAGTTCTCGTGGCTGGTGTCGGTCATCGGCTGCTCATATGGTTCCAACTGGACACGAAAAACTGACCGAGGGCGGGCCAGCACATCCAACGCTCAGGCGGCGGGTGACGGTAGTCCGGAATCTGTCAGCTCAGAACAGAGAAACGCGCGGGCACGGCGCCAGTCGCGCTTGAGCGAGCGCTCCGAGCGATCCATCAGACCGCTGATCTCGGCCAGTTCCAGACCACCGTAGAAGCGCAGCTCGACCAGCTTGCCCAGAGCCGGGTCGAGGACAGACAGCTTGTCCAGCGCACCATCCAGGGCCAGCACCTGGTCATCGGCCTCCGCTGCTGCCACCACCCGCAATGCCCCGGTATCGAGCGGATCGATGCGCAGGCCGCCGCCACGGCGCTGGGTATTGCGTGCGCGGATATGGTCGATGACCACTTGCCGCATGATGCATGAGGCAGTGGCATAGAAATGCTCGCGATCCTTGATCGCCATCGACGCCCCGTGCGCCAGCTTGAAGTAGGCCTCGTGGACCAGAGAGGTCGCGTGCATCGGCGGCGTGCCACCGGCCAGCTGGATCCGGGCCAGCCGCTTGAGCTCGCCGTACAAGGCGGTAAACAGCTGATCGCTGGCGTCCTTGTTGCCGCCGCGAGCCTCTTCGATCAGCAGGGTGATGTCGGTCACGGTGACGGCTGGGGCTCCGGCGCAATGCCGTAACTTGCCACGACTGGGCCGGGCCGGCAATCGGCCAGGCTGGCGCGGGGCGCACCGTTTGCTTGGCCCCGATGGGGAGGTTTGTCCGTGGTATCGACAGCCGGATCGCCGATCCGGGTGTGCCATGCCCCCTTTTTGACGGAGTCGCCCAAATGTCCAGACCAAGTCTCGCCCTTCTGCTCGCCCTGCCGTTGTCGTTTTCCGTATTGGCCACGGACGGTGCCAGCGGCCAGTTCCAGATCGAAGGCGAAAGCCGAACAGTCGCCGATGCCATCGCCTGGCTCGACGAGGGCGATCTGAAACTGGTGTTCAGTGACTACAAGTTCGATCGTGCCGCCTTCGCTGCCGATGGCGAACTGGATAGTTTCGATTTCATGAGCAGCGAGGGCGCCACCCTGACCGTGCAGGTCGATGATGACGGCTCGGTCTCGGGCATCACCATGTACGACAGCGGCATGACCCACTTCCTCACCGGTGTCGGTGAGAAGCTGGAGCTCAGCCATCGGGATGAACAGCGTGTTGCCGGCACCTTCGCGCTGGGCGATGCACCGGGTCTGCGCTTCGACCTGGCGATCAGCGACGGCACGATCGAACGTCCCGGCGAAAAACTGCCGGCTGACGGCGGTGAACCCGGCAAGATCCTGCTGGCGCGCATAGCTGCCATCCATGACGGCGACGTGGAAGAGCTCATCGCCAACACGCCGCCGGACCAGGCCGAAGAGATGCGTGCCGCGGTCGCCAGCGGCGAGGCCGAGCAGCTATTGGCGATGGCCAAGCTGTTTACCCCGAAGGACATCCGCATCCACGGCGGCAGCCAGGACGGCGACACCGCCTGGATCGACTTCACCGGTGAAGAACGCGGCGGCGCCGTCAAGGGCGTCGGCACGCTGAAACGCCAGGACGGCCGCTGGGCCGTGGAATCGATCAACACCAGCCAGTCGAGCAATTGAACTAGTGTAGTGCGCCGGAAGTTTCGCACCATTCTCGCTTGGTCTTCGGCCCCG
>CAZFUH010000315.1:0-4831 GCA_964522235.1 uncultured Rhodanobacteraceae bacterium | reverse complement strand
GTTTGTAGCGCGCCATCCCCATCCCCTTGCTGCCTGACCGATATTGCAGCAAGATCTGGGGAGTTTTTCTACAGCTTCGTTAGGCTGCGCGGGGCATCCGCCTGTGATCCTCGTCCCTTTCCACCCCGTCCGCCGATGGTCGACCTTCTCCAGATTCCTCGCTTCCTTGATTCCGACGTGCTGGCCGAGGTCCTCGGTGAGTTGAGCATTGCTGCCGGTGCGCCGGCCTCGCTCCTCGGCACCGACGCGGCCGGTGTCGTTCAGCAGGCGGTTCGACGGACAACTCGTGTGCCTGCTCCGAGCGGCGTCCGTGAGCTGCTTACGCGTCTGCTTCTTGATGTGAAGCCGAAGCTCGAAAGCTATTTCGATCTGCCACTCGGCGAGTTTGAGGAGCCGCAGTTCTTGCGCTATGAGGAGGGCGACTACTTCGTCGCACATCAGGACGGAAACACTCCGCTTGTTTTCGACCGGTCGCTCTACCGCCGAATCTCGGTCGTCCTCTTCCTCAGCACACCCGCGCCGGAACCGATGCCGGATACCTACGGCGGTGGCGCGCTCGTCTTCCACGGGTCGCGAACCGAACTCGATCTGCGCGTGCCGGTTACTCCGCCCGCGGGAACCTTGGTTGCTTTTCGATCCGAGACGACGCACGAAGTCACCCCTGTCACTCACGGAGAACGCTACACCATCGTCACGTGGTTCCGGGCGAACGACGAGCCTCAAAGCTGAACGTTGCTGCTGATCTGTGCGATACCGTGTCGATACCGGGATGCGATACCGGGACACCCAGGATTCGGAAACTGGCTGCCGCGAAGCTCCGGTCCCGAAGCTCCGTCACCGCACGTGGCGGGCGCCGCAGCGCTGTCCAGGCGAGGGCTCGGTTACGGCATCGCGTCGATCCTGCCGGTACTGGTCTCGGCGGGCTGCACCGGTTCCGGGGCGGTCGGCGATCCGACTCGATCCGGCGACGCGTGAGCATCACGGCAAGCATCGTCGCCGCCAGAGGCCGCCCGCGCGACGCGACGCAACGGAGCGATAGCAGCGAAAACGCGCTACTGTGCCGCCAACAGGCGGATCGGCGGACAGACCGATGGCAGGCGATCTTTCCATAGCAAGGATGTCGCGCGGCGAACTCGACCTCGCGATCGACTGGGCTGCCGCCGAGGGCTGGAACCCGGGCCTGCATGACGGCGACTGCTACTATGCTGCCGATGCCGACGGCTTCCTGCTCGGGCGCGTCGATGCCGAACCGGTTGCGACGATTTCGGTGGTCCGCTACGGCAGCTTCGGTTTTCTCGGCTTCTACATCGTGCATCCGGCGTGGCGCGGCCACGGCCATGGGCTGCGCATCTGGCAGGCCGGCATGCAACGCCTGGCCGGCTGCAACGTCGGCCTGGACGGCGTCGTCGCCCAGCAGAACAACTACCGCAAGTCCGGCTTCGCGCTGGCCTGGCGCAACATCCGCTTCGAAGGGATTCGGCAGCTGGGCACGGCGGCGGACCCGGACCGGCGCATCGTGCCGCTGGCCTCGATTCCGTTTGCAACGCTCGCCAGTTGGGATCGTCCGTTCTTTCCATCCGCGCGGCCGGCTTTCCTGCGCGCATGGATCACGCAACCGGGCAGTCTTGCGCTCGGTATCGTCGAAGATGGAAAACTGACCGGCTACGGCGTTGTGCGTGCCTGCCGCAACGGCTGCAAGCTCGCACCGATCCATGCCGATCGGCCGGAGCTGGCCGATGCACTGTTCGATGCACTCACCGCACACGTGCCCGTCGGCCATCCGTTCTTCCTTGACGTACCCGAAAGCAACCGCGAAGCGGTGGCGCTGGCCGAACGCAACGGCATGAAGCCGTCGTTCGGAACCGCCCGGATGTACACCGGCCCGGCGCCGGAGCTGCCGCTTGCCCGCATCTACGGCGTCACGTCGTTCGAAATTGGCTAGTTTGGTGCGTCGCGAGTTCGGCGCGGCGTCGGCGCCGGCGCCAGCCGGCCGCGACGACCAGAAACGACAGACCCAAGACCGCTCCAAGACCGATCGGCGACCGCAATCCGGCGGCGATGCGCCCACTCGCTTCGCACTAGAGTTCGCCCGACATGCTGACGGCGAACTCGATCGCCGCCGCCGGCAGCGTCGTGTCCGGCACGGCACGGCCGGCGAAGAAATCGGCGATCCGGGATGGGATCTGCGGGTGTGACAACCAGAGGTCGTCGTCATGGCCGGCGCCGGCAAGGATCAGATGATTGGCCTGGCTGAAGCCGGAGATGGCCGCCTCGGCATTGGCCACCGGCGTGCGGCCATCGAGACTGCTGCTGATGAACAGGGTCGGGACTTTCGAGCGCAGTGGCGAACGAAATTCGTCGCCGAGGTCGGCGATGCCGAGGCCGTCGCCAAGATCGGGAAACGGAAAATTCAAGGCTCGACCGAGAATGCCGGCACGCTCGCCCTGCACGACCAGGGCGCGGCGCGCTGGCGAGACGCCGGATGCCACGTCGGTCGCCAGCGGCATCGCGTTGAAGGTCCCCAGGTAGCCACGAACCATCACAACGATCTCGGCGATCAGATCGTAGTCGCCTCGTTCCGCTGCCGACAGCGCCAACGGCAGTATCCGGATCGTACGCGTCCGAGCCAGTGCTGCGGCGATCGCCAGCTGGGCGTCGAAGCGTCCGATGGTGATCGCCGGGCTGCCCGGCAGCCGGCGCGCCTGCCCCTGCGCCGGCGCCTGATCCAGCGCATCGAGCACCCGTCGGATCGAGCCGATCAGGTCGGGATCAAACGGTGTGTCCTGGGCGCCGGTGGGCATCAGCATGCTCACCTGCTCGAGCAGGGCATCGGCGGCCAACGGCAGCTTGATCGTGTCGTCCGGTCCTTCGGCACCCATCAGCACGACGCGCTCGATGTGCTCGCCGTGGTAGCGCAGCGCCGCCATCGCCAGGTGGGTGCCGTAGCTCATGCCCCACAGGCTCAGGCGCTCCACGCCCAGCGCCACCCGCAACGCCTCGATGTCATGGGCGCTGTCGATCGTGTTGTAGGCGTCCAGATCCACCCCCTGTGCGCGCCAATGCTCGACACAGCGCGCGGCTGTGGCGCGCAGGCCGGCCAGATCATTGACGGCATCACCGGGTTTTTCCGGATCGAAGTGATAGCGATGCGGGCACGGCTCCAGCCGTTCCGACAGACCGGTGCCGCGCTGGTCGAGCAGCAGGACGTCGGCCTCGGCCCGTACCGCGTCGAACACCGGCCAGCGCGTTCCACGTGCAGTGCCGACACCGGAGCCGCCGGGACCGCCGGCCAGGTAGACGATCGGGGCCGCTCGCGCGGTCGGCGATCGCGACGGAAGCCGGACGATGCGCAGCTGCATGCTCGGGCCATCGGGTTGATCGTGCCGTCGCGGCACGGGCAGAAAGGCAATCTCGGCGTCGAAACTGCCATGGCCCTGAGTTTCAAAGACATGGGGTTGAAAGGAAAGCTCCGGCGCTGCGGCGACACTCGGCATCGGCGCCGACAACAGACACACGAGCAGCAACGGGTGGCGGAAACGGCAACGAGACGACGACATGAGCCTGATCCTGGTCGGTGACGGGGGAGGGCAGCATCGACCAGTTCGACGACCGTATGCGCCAGCATCCGGCCGAACGACTCCAGGGGGCAGGCGAACGCCTCGTTCGGCCAACGATCGGCTCGCTATGATGCGTCGATGTACATCGGACGCTGCCTCGCCGTCGTTTCCGCAGTATTGGTCATGGCCGGGCTGTGGCTGCTTGTCGGTCGCGTCGGCGAATCCACCAACTACACGCTGCTGGCGGCCGAGATGGCGCCCGCGAACGGCGTTGCCACGGCGGATGCAACCGCGCGACTGGATTGGCGCCCGCTGGATCGGCGCGAACTGGCCGCTTGGACCGGTCCGTACTGGGTCCGTTGGCTGCTGGTCTTGCCGGATCAAGTGCACGACGGCGCGACGCCGGCGCTCGGACTGGCGCTGCGAGCGGCCAGCGAGATCCATTGGGACGGACATCTGCTCGCGCGCCTGGGTACGGTTGGCGACAGCCCGGCCAGTGAACAGCCTGGACCGATCGATTCGATACTGGCGCTGCCGTCGGACAGCACCGACCCAGGTCGCCACGAGCTGCTGATTCGCGCGTCCCATCATCGGCTGGCGTTGCCGTTGCACGGCGCCGAGATGTACTTTGCTTTGGCGCCCGCGGATGTTCTCTACGCGCGTATCTACAGCCGCTGGCTGGTGGTGGCGATCGCCTTCGGCGCACTGCTCGCGGCCGGACTGTATTTCCTGATCGGCCATCGGCCCCGCCGCGGCAACGATCGAGCCGGCGAGTCCTGGCTGATCGCGCTCGCCCTGGTCGGCGTCTTGCTGCCGATCGTCGAAGGCTGGCGGCCGCTGTTCGGCTACAGCTACGACCTGCACCCGTATCGTCTCTTCGCGGTGCTGGCCCTGAATGCCGCTGCGGCAGCGCTCTTGCCGGCCTATCTGGCCCACCGCTTCGGCCGGTCGTGGCCGCCGCTGCCGGTGGTCGGCTACGTTCTGCTGATCGCCATCCTCGTCGTTGTCATCCCCGGCTTCGATGCCCGCAACCTGTTCCTGCACCTGGCCGGTCTGCTGACCAGTCTGGCCATCGTCGCATCGGTTCGCGGCGCTGCTCGCGGCGACTCGATTCCGATTGCCTCGCTGCTGGTCACTACCCTGGTCCTGCTGTTGTCGAATGCCCACGTATTCCTGGATGGTCTGCACGTGATCACGCTCGCCGTGCTGATGGTGTTCTTGTTGCTGCGCCACGCTGCTCACCTGGGTGCGCTCGGCGAGCAGAACGCCCGGCT
>CAZFUH010000314.1:0-4867 GCA_964522235.1 uncultured Rhodanobacteraceae bacterium | reverse complement strand
TGTAGAGTCGAGCTTGCTCGACTTGGAGATTCGGGCGGAGCGAGCGGCCTCACGGCCGCAAAGCGCAGCAAGCTATGCTCTACGCTCTACAACTGCGATGGCGGCGATATTGGCGCTTAGCCGCGGCTAAGCGGTTTGCAGGCGGCCGTCGTGCAATTCCAGGACGCGGCCGGCGCGCGATGCCAGGGCACGATCGTGAGTGACCAGGACCAGGGCGGTGCCGATCTCGCGATTGAGCTCCAGCATCAGCTCGTAGACGGCGGCGGCGTTGGTCGCGTCCAGATTGCCAGTCGGCTCGTCACCCAGTACGCAGGCCGGACGAGTCACCAGGGCGCGCGCAACCGCCGCCCGCTGCCGTTCGCCGCCGGACAGCTCACCGGGCTTGTGTTCGACCCGGGCCGCCAGACCAACCCGCTCCAGCAGCGCCTTCGCCTGCGCCTTCGCCGCCGGCACCGGTTCGCCGCGGATCAGCAACGGCATCGCGACGTTCTCCAGCGCGGTGAACTCCGGCAGCAGGTGATGGAACTGATAGATGAAACCGAGTGCACGATTGCGCAGTCGGCCGCGGGCTGCGTCCGACAGCCGTGTCATCGGCTCCCCGAGCACATCGACCTCGCCATTGCTCGGTGTATCCAGACCCCCGAGCAGGTGCAGCAGGGTGCTCTTGCCGGACCCGGAGGCACCGACGATCGCGACCGTCTCGCCGCCGCGAATCTCCAGGTCGATGCCCTTCAGAACCTCGGTACGGATCGGCCCCTCGCGATAGGTCATCGCCAGATCACGGCAGGCCAGGATGGTGTCGGTCGGCGTCATCATTCGTAGCGCAGCGCGGCGGCGGGATCGACGCGGGAAGCACGCCAAGCCGGATACAGGGTGGCCAACGCCGCCAGCACCAGGGCGATGGCAGCAGTCAGGACGATGTCGCCGAGTTGGGGATCGGACGGCAAATTGCTGATGTAGTAGATGTCCGGCGACAGGAACTGGCGGTCGAACAGCCGCTCCAGTCCGCGCACCAGGTTCTCGACGTTGTATGCGAGCGCAATGCCGCCGACCAGTCCCAGCACGGTGCCGAACACCCCGATGATCGAGCCCTGGACCACGAATACGCCCATGACCTCACGCGGACTCAGGCCCAGAGTGCGCAGGATCGCGATATCACTCTGCTTGTCGGTGACCAGCATGACCAGGCTTGCGACCAGGTTGAACGCCGCAACCGCGACGATCAGTGACAGGATGATGAACATCACCAGCTTCTCCATCCGCACCGCCTCGAAGAAGTTGGCGTTCTCCTGACTCCAGTCGCGCACCCGGTAGTGGCCGCCAAGACGATCGGCGAGATCGCGCGTGACATGCCAGGCCTGGAACAGGTCGGTGAGTTTGAGGCGGACGCCGCTGACGCTGTCGCTCATGCGGAACAGCCGTTGCGCATCGGCGATATGGATCATCGCCAGGCCGCGGTCGTATTCCTGCATGCCGGCCTCGAACACGCCGACCACGGTAAAGCTGCGAAGCGTCGGCATCGCTCCGACCGGGGTAGCGCGAATCTCCGGCGCCATCACCGTCACCCGATCGCCAAGCTGGACTCCGAGCACCCAGGCCAGCTCCTGCCCGAGCACGATACCGAAGTCGCCGGCGCGCAGATTCTCCAGCCGGCCGGCCTTGATGTCCTCACCGACCTCGGAGACAGTGACTTCCTGCGCCGGATCGATGCCACGAACGATCGCGCCGGCGACCTGCTGTCCTTGCAGCATCGCCTCACGCTCGACGTACGGCGCGCTGCCGACGACCCTGGGATCGGCTTGCGCCAGGATGATTGCCGAGCGCCAGCTCGATTCCGGCAGGCCGCTACCGATGCCGGAGATGGTCGCGTGCGAGATCATGCCGAGAATGCGCGCACGCAATTCCTTCTCGAAGCCGTTCATCACCGATACGACGGTGATCAGTGCGGTCACGCCCAGGGCGATCCCGAGCACCGAGGCCGCCGAGATGAACGAAATGAAGCCGTTCCGGCGCTTGGCGCGGGTGTAGCGCAGGCCGATGCAGAGAGAGAGCGGTCGGAACATCCGTGTCGTGCCGGGGATCAAGAGGCGAAGCTTACCCGACCGTCGGCGCTTGCGGAGCGTTTCGCAACCGGATTCGCAGCCGGCGCAGTTCGTCGGCATCGGCACTGTCCGGCCACAGACGCAAGGCCAGACGACCCTGATCGCCGGCATCGAGCACACGCAAGTCCAGGGCGATCAGCGCCCCAACCACACGTGCCTGATGCAGTTCCGCAGGCATCGGGTCGGTGCCGCCGGGCCAACTCAGCCACCAGCTGCCATCCGATCGCCAGATCACGCAGGTCGGCGCCGGTTCGGCCCGAGCCCGGCGAACCTGCCGGGCCATGCCGGCGACCAGCAGCACCAACGTAGCGCCGCGCAACCAGGCCGGCCACGGCGCCAGCGCCAACGAGACCGCAGCCAGCGCCAGCAGCGCACAGGTCAGCGCACGCTGCAGGCGCGAACGCCGAAGTTCAAGTCGGATCGCCGGAACGGAGGGCATCGATCTCGGCGGCCAGGCCGGTGTCATCCGGACGCTCATGACCCAGACACCAGCGCCAGAGCTGATCGTCCTCGCAAGCGAGCAGGCGTTCGAAGCCGGTGATCGCATCGCCATCACCCTCGCCGGTTGCGAGCAGGCGCTGCAACCGCTGCTCCAGCAGACGGTCCAACTCGCGCATGCCGCGGCGGCAGCGCCAGCGCAACCGTCTTACCCGGGCCTCGTCAACGACCATCGGCAGTCGCACTGGCTTGCATCCCCGGTCGTGGGGTCTGGAGGCATCGCACTAGAACGCACGCTTGAGCAGCTCGATCGCAACCGCGAGCGCGAACACCAGGATGATCGGATGCCAGTGCGTCGGCGGCCGGCCGAGCACGGCCGGCGACCAGGCGAGCAACCACAAGGCCACGCCATTCACAGCAAGCGCCAGACCCGTGAGCACCGAGCCGATGCCGTCAGCGGAAAACACGATACGGAAGGCCAGCACGATCGCAGCCGCTCCGGCAAGCAACAGGAAGATCGCGGCGATGCGCACCACCAGTGGAATGCTCAGCTTCATCTTGGCGTCCTCGTCGGCATCCGCGTTCATGCTACCGCAGCGACCGCATCCGGTGGTGTTGGCTACGCCAGTGCCGTCTTTCCGGCCCGCACTCCGCGGTCAGCCAGCGCCACCCGGGATCGCCACCGCTTTCTTGTAGAGCGCAACTTGCTGCGCTTTGCGGCCGCCGGGCCGCTCAACTCCACCCCGAACCTTCAAGTCGAGCAAGCTCGACTCTACAAGAGCACGCACGCGAGGGCCGCGATCAGGTGCCCCGGCGCTCGACCATCAGCTGTTTGATCTCACCGATCGCCTGCGCCGGATTCAAGCCCTTCGGGCAGGTATTCGTGCAGTTCATGATGGTGTGGCAGCGGTACAGCCGGAACGGGTCTTCGAGCTGGTCCAGGCGTTCGCCGGTGTCCTCGTCGCGGCTGTCGACGATCCAGCGGTAGGCTTGCAGCAGCACGGCCGGACCGAGATAGCGGTCCGAGTTCCACCAGTAGCTCGGGCATGCGGTCGAACAACACGCGCACAGGATGCATTCGTACAGGCCGTCGAGCTTTTTGCGATCCTCCGGCGATTGCAGACGCTCACGATCGGGCGGCGCCGGCGTCTGGGTGCGGATCCACGGCTGGATCGAGGTGTATTGCGCGTAGAAATGGGTCATGTCCGGCACCAGATCCTTGACCACCGACATGTGCGGCAGCGGGTAGATCCGGACCTCGCCCTTGATGTCGTCGATCGCCTTGGTGCAGGCCAGGGTGTTGCGACCGTCGATGTTCATCGAGCACGAGCCGCAGATGCCTTCGCGGCACGAACGCCGGAAGGTCAGCGTCGAATCGACTTCGTTCTTGATCTTGATCAGCGCGTCCAGCACCATCGGGCCGCAGTCGTCGAGATCGATCTCGTAGCTGTCGGTGCGAGGATTGGCGTCGTCGTCCGGATTCCAACGATAGACCTTGAACGTGCGCACGTTCTTGGCACCCGCGGCTGCCTTGTAGCTGCGGCCCTTGGTGATCCTGGAGTTTTTCGGCAGCGTGAATTCGGCCATGACTGTGCTCAGTACTTGCGGTCTTTCGGCGGCACGGGGTCAACCCCGCCCAGGGTGTAGTCGTGCACCGGCCGGTAGTCGATGCGGGTGCGTCCGGACGAATCGATCCAGCACAGGGTGTGCTTCATCCATTCGCCGTCGTTGCGGCTGCTGAAGTCCTCACGCGCGTGCGCGCCGCGGGACTCTGTGCGGTTCTCGGCCGAGACCATGGTGACCACGGCCTGGCCGAGCAGATTCTGCAGTTCCAGCGTTTCGATCAGGTCGGAATTCCAGATCATCGAACGATCCTTGATGCCGACCTGCTCGAAGCTGGCGAACACCGAGCCGATCTTGCGCACGCCTTCGGACAGCGTCTGGGCGGTTCGGAACACGGCGGCATCGGACTGCATCGTGCGTTGCATGTCCAGCCGCACCTGGGCCGTCGGCAGCTCGCCCTTGGCGCGGCGCAGGCGGTCGAGGTTATCGAGCGCGGCATCGCAGATCGAGGCGGGCAGCGGCTTGTGCTTGGCGCCCGGCTTCAGCGTCTCGGCGCAGCGGTTGGCGACGGCACGGCCGAACACGACCAGGTCGAGCAGCGAATTGCTGCCAAGCCGATTGGCGCCGTGCACGGACACGCAGGCGGCTTCGCCGATTGCGTACAGACCGGGCACGACGGCATCGGGATCGTCGCCGCGCAATTGCACGACTTCGCCGTGGTAGTTGGTCGGGATGCCGCCCATGTTGTAGTGCACGGTCGGCAG
>CAZFUH010000313.1:0-4874 GCA_964522235.1 uncultured Rhodanobacteraceae bacterium | reverse complement strand
TCAATCAAGGGCCTCAAGGGCGTCGGTGAGGCGTTCGGCGGCGACGATCTCGATGCCGGGCGGCGGCCGCTTCGGCGCGTTGGCCTTCGGCACGATGGCCTTGACGAAACCGTGACTGGCCGCTTCCTTCAGGCGTTCCTCGCCGTTCGGGACCGGGCGCAGCTCACCGGCGAGGCCGATTTCGCCGAACGCCACCAGCTTGGCCGGCAGCGGCCGGTCGCGAAAACTGGACAGCACGGCCAGCAGCACCGGCAGATCGGCCGCGGTTTCCTGCACGCGGATGCCGCCGACGACGTTGACGAATACGTCCTGGTCGAACACGGCGATGCCGCCGTGCCGGTGCAGCACCGCCAGCAGCATGGCCAGCCGGTTCTGCTCCAGGCCCAGGGCGACCCGGCGCGGATTGGCGAGCGGACTCTGGTCGACCAGGGCCTGGACCTCGACCAGCAGCGGCCGGGTCCCCTCGCGCGTCACCAGGACACAGCTGCCCGGCACCTGCTGCTCGTGGCGCGAGAGAAAGATCGCCGAGGGATTGCTCACCTCGCGCAGACCCTTGTCGGTCATCGCGAAGACACCCAGCTCGTTGACCGCGCCGAAGCGGTTCTTGAACGCTCGGAGCACCCGGTAGCGGCTGCCGGCCTCGCCTTCGAAATACAGCACGGCATCGACCATGTGTTCGAGCACGCGCGGTCCGGCGATGCCGCCTTCCTTGGTGACGTGGCCGACCAGGAAAACGCTGGTGCCGGTGGTCTTGGCCAGACGAACCAGCTGGGCGGCGCTTTCGCGCACCTGGCTGACCGAGCCGGGTGCGGAAGCGACGGTTTCGGTATACATGGTCTGGATCGAATCGATGACGACGACCTCGGGCCGCTCCCGGGCGATCTGCGCGGCGATGGTCTCGATTCCGGTTTCGGCCAGGCTGCGCAAGCCGTCCAGCTTCAGCTCCAGGCGCCGGCCGCGGGCGGCGACCTGGGCCAGCGATTCCTCACCGGTGACGTACAGGCCCTTCAAGCGAGTTCCAATTCCGGCCAGCATCTGCAACAGCAGGGTCGACTTGCCGATCCCTGGGTCGCCCCCGATCAACACCACCGAGCCGGCGACCAGGCCACCACCGAGTACCCGGTCGAGCTCACCGATCCCGGTCTGCGTACGTCGCTGCGCTTCGTCGGCAACCTCGGCCAGATCGACCACGGCGCTCGCTGGGCCGGCCCCGGTCCAGGTGCTGCGCGCGCCGCGGCCGCCACCGGCAGCGCGCGGCGCCAACACGATCTCGCTGATCGAGTTCCAGGCGCTGCATTCGCCGCACTGTCCCTGCCATTTGCGGTACTCTGAGCCACACTCGCCACAGACGAAGGCGGTGCTGGATTTCGGGTTCGATCGAGCCATGGTCGCAGCGTAGCGCGGCTTGGTCTCAGGACACGAGTCCGGTACAGAATCGGGCAGGACGCAAGGCCTCCGGCCCGGCTACGACTTTCGTCGCATGGCGTTGAGGGGCCGATATGCGGTAACTGTCACAGACAGGGCCGCGTTTCGGCGGTTCAATAAGGCCAGCGCTGTCAGTGATGGCAGTTCAGGGGGAAAGAACTATGGACGGGGGGATAACCGTACGCGCCGGGGCAACCCGGCGCGCTTTTCTTGCACGAGCGGGATCGGCCGCGGCCGCGCCGGCACAGGACCGGGCGGTGTTGACGCCGCCGTTTGCGGTCTACGTATTGAACCGGCTCGGCTACGGGCCGCGCCCAGGCACGCCATTCAGCGTCGCGGCATTCAATGCCCTGGGCGGCAATGACGATGCCCGGTTGACCGCGTTCGTCGACCAGCAGCTCAGTCCGACTCTGGATGGTGGCGGCCATGTCACCGACCCGGAGGTCGCGAACCGGCTCTCGCATCCGGACTACGTGACGCTGAACAAGAGCTTCGCCCAGCTCTGGCAGGACTACGAGGTCGACGGTTCGCCCAGCGGCGGCCCCTATACCCGCGACTGGCCGATCCGCGAGGTCGAGCGTGCGGTGTTCGTGCGTGCCTTCTACTCGCGCTGGGGGCTGTTCGAGCAACTGTCGGATTTCTGGCACAACCATTTCAACGTTTACGGCTATGGCCGCTATGCGCAACCTGCGTGGGCGAGCTGGGACCGCGATGTCATTCGCAAGAATGCGCTCGGCAATTTCCGCACGATGTTGCAGCATACGTTCGAAGCGCCGGCGATGCTGCACTACCTGGACAATTACATCAATCGCGCACCGAGCTTCAATGAGAACTATGCGCGCGAGATCATCGAATTGCACACGCTCGGTGCGATCAACTACCTGGGCGCGGGTCTGCAGCAGCACGAGGTGCCGTTGATTCCCGGCGGTCAACCCGGCGCTGGCTGGCCGGCTGGCTATGTCGACGCCGATGTCTATGAGCTGGCACGTTCATTCACTGGCTGGACCTTCTATCGCGGTTCCAGCGGCTCGCCCAACACCGGTCTGCCGTACCTGATTCCGGACCAGCACGACATCGGCCAGAAAACCGTCCTGGGCGAGTTCGCTGCTGCCAATACACCGTATGCCAGCGAGCACGAGCGCTTCCTGGATCGGCTTGCCTATCATCCTGGCACGGCGCGCTATATCGCGTTGAAGCTGGCTCGGCGGTTCGTTTCCGACGATCCGCCGCAGGCCCTGGTCGATCACGCCGCCGATGTCTTCTGGCAGAACCGGATGCAGCCCGACCAGATTCGCCGTACCGTACGCGCGCTCCTATTGCACGATGTCGGTCCTGGGTCGTTCCGCGACGTCGGTAACTACGGCAACAAGGTCAAGAAGCCGTTCGAGGCCGTGGTCTCGGCGCTGCGTTCGACCGGCGTCGACTTCACTATCCGGCGCAGCCACAGCGACAGCGACAGTTTCATGAGCCGCTTCATCCGGTCCGGTCATCGGCCGTTCGATTGGCGGCCACCCGATGGTTTCCCCGAGGCCGCCGACTATTGGCGCGGCGGTGGCGCCTTCGTGCACGCTTGGCGTTGCTTCGATTGGGTGCTGGATCAGGGTGTCGGCACCGACCAGACCCCGCTCGCGCCGGTGTTGGCAATTACCTTGGCCGAACACGGCAACGATCCGGCCCAGCACACACCAAATCAGCTCGCCGATTTCTGGCTGCGCCGTATTCTCGCCTGGGCTCCGGGTGGCGCCAGCGGTTGGGAGGGTACGGCGTTGCACACGATCGTACGCGACTTCATGTGCCGAAATACCGACACCGTCAGCTTCTTCAACCCGAACGTCGGCATCGGCAACGGCCCGGCCGGCAACACCGCCGGGTTGGACAGCGACAGCAGTCCGAACTATTGGCATAGCCGTCTGCGGGGCATGGTGAACTGCATCGTGTTCAGTCCGCAGTTCATGGCGCGTTGACCGGAGACGATCATGGGAACACTGACAAGACGCGCTTTTCTCAAGAACTCGACCCTGTGTCTGACGGCCTTCGGCGGCCTGCGCCTGGGCCTGCACGCCAACCCGGCGCGCGCTGCCTGGAACCAGGGACGGTTTCTGGTCTACGTCTACCTGCGTGGCGGTATCGACGGACTCAGTCTGGTCTGTCCGGTATCCGGGCCGGACCGTGACGCCTACGAGATGCGGCGGCCGAACCTGCACTTGCGCACCACCGGCGCCACCGCCGCGCTGCCGCTCGGCAGCAGCAACTATGGCATGCATTTCGCGGCCACCGGTCTGCACGAGCTGTATCAGGCGAACAAACTCGCAATCGTGCACGGCACCGGCTTCCCTGTCGCCCAGATCACGCGTTCGCATTTCGACGCCCAGGACTACATGGAGCACGGCACGCCCGGCAGCAATGCCATCGGCAACGGCTGGTTGACCCGCCACCTGGCCGGCAGTGGCCAGGTACCCGACGGTGCGATGATTCCGGTGCTCAGCACCGGCAGCAGCGCACCGGTAAGCCTGCTCGGTCGTCGTGATGCAATGGTGCTTGATGACGCCAACAGCTTCCACCCCAACGCCAACAACGGCACCGTTGGCGGTGTGCCGCGCTACAAGCTGTCGACCATGATCACGCTGCGTGAGCTGTACGAACAGGACAGCGACAACCTGCATCAGGCCGGGCTCGGTGCGGTCGAGACGGTCGAGCTGGTCGATGCCCTCGACATCGCCAACTATACCCCGGCACCCGGCGCCAACTACCCAAGTTCCGGCGTTGCCTCGACCCTGGGTGCACAGGCGCGACTGATCGCCAACATCGCCAAGCGCGACATCGGATTGCAGATCGCGACCTTGAACTATGGCGGCTGGGACACGCATCAGAACCAGGGCGACGGCAACCAGGCCAATCTCGCCCAGAATGGCTTCGGCAACCGCTTGCAGGGACTGTCACAGACCTTGCAGGCGCTGTATACCGATCTTGCCGCCGACGGCCTGGCTGACCGTATGGTCGTCGTCGTGCACAGCGAATTCGGCCGGCGTGTGCGCGAGAACGCCAATCGCGGCACCGACCACGGCAGCGGCAATCCGATGCTGGTGCTAGGCGGCCGTGTTCGCGGTGGTCAGCTGTTCGGTACGTTCGGCGGCCTCAACGACGGCGACCTGTACCAGAACGAGGACGTCGCGACGACGACCGACTTCCGGCGTGTACTGTGGGAAGTTGCCAACGCGCATCTGGGCAGCAGCGACCAGGCCGGCGTATTTCCCGGCTACAGCTACCCTGGGCCGATGGGCATCCTGCCCGGCGACCCGATTTTCGGCAACGGCTTTGAATTGCCCTGATCCAATCTGCGGGGGCGCAGCTGCGCCCCCCCGCAGACGCCCAGACGTTGAACATGACCTAGGAACCTGCGCGGCAGAAGCCGTCCGGGCTGCAACGGCGCCCTCGCCATCGAGTACGCC
>CAZFUH010000312.1:0-4880 GCA_964522235.1 uncultured Rhodanobacteraceae bacterium | reverse complement strand
CGGGCCGGAACGGGAAAACTGTTGATCACGTCGTTGAACAACCAGGTTCTCAGCCACTCTTCGACAAAGTCCGCAGGGTCGACGCCGCTCAACGCCTGGTTCGCCATGTCGGTCATCAGGGTCTTGAACGTCCAGGCGCCGTCAGGATCACCAACGCTGCCGCAGATGTCGAAGGTGCGGGAGGGATCGTTCACTACCGACCCGTGGGTTACCATCAGCGAGCGCGCCGGATCGATCGTGCTTGCCGGCATCAAGGTCGCGCCAGGCGGCAATGCCAACGGCAGTGACTCGAGACGAGCGCGCTTGATCACGTCTGGATCGATGATCTCGAACCGTTCCCGGCCGACCCATTCACGGCCGTCGAACACCGACCGGTGGATCTCGCCGCTCTCTTCGAGCAGGCGTCGGCGAACCTCCTGCTCGTTCACGAAGCGATCAAAATCGAAGCGGATCAAGCCGGAGAAGCGTGCGCCATCGGCAGCATCCCGCTTCAAAGTAAACACATGCTCATCGACGCTGAGCCCGATCGTCGCTTGCAGCTGATTGCTGTTACGCACCCGAATGCTGAGCTCAGCATTGCCGGCCGCGGAGTCGAGATGCTCCATCGGCCTCAACCAAAGACTGTCAACCGATGGTACGACCGCGGGACTGATCGCAGTTGCATCGGTGAGTTCAACCTCGGCGATGTCGAATGCATTCGATCCCGAAATCGGAACCCCGGCAAGCAACACACCGATGAACGACAATGTGGCGGTCAGCGACCTCCTGCCACGAACGCCTGTCGCGCTTTTGTGAGTCATTTTCATCGTACTTCGCTCCTTGGATGTCTGTGGATCTCGCCGCACACCGCCAGGTGTGCGGCGACAACACTGCCCTGCAGTCCCAGCCAGGGACGCTGATGCAGTGAATACGCCGAGATACCGATGAAATGTCCTGACCGATTCCAGCTCCCCGGCCGACACCTCCCTCGGGTGATCGGTGGCCCCATGGCCTGATGTGTACCAGGAGACGTTTTCCAGGGTAGAGCGCTCTGCATTTCTCTTCTGTGCGTGAATTCACGCCAGCGGTGTGCGCCTGCCGACAGCAATAGTGGCTATTGGATGCTGACCACAATGTGTTGTCGCGCTCGTTTCACTTGACCACCGCCCGCCGCGACCACCCCGCCGGCCCTGTGCACGGCCGTTTCTGGACTCGCTGACGTGCTGCCGTCATAGTGACCGCAGAACACGAACGGGGTGGCGCATGACGACGTCGATTCGATGCCTAGGTGTGCTCGCAGCCAGCGCTGTGCTAGCGATCATGACCATCGGCTGTCAGCTCCAGGCCGATTCGGAGCTGAAAGCGGCCGCCGCGAACGACGTTGAACTGGAGCCGGATGCGATGATCGAGCTGTCGCCTCTGGATGCGTTTCCCGGCCACCTGGAAGACGGCTCGCCGGTCGATCAGCCGCATGTACGCCCGGCGCGCGCCGATGCCGAAGCATTGACTCCGGCCCGCATCGAATCGCTGCTGGCGCGACTGCCGCCTCAGCCGGCCGATCCCGACGATCGTCGCGAGGTCGCGATGCGCCCGGGCAGCCAGCCGCCGCCGCGCACCGGCGTCACGGTCGAGGGCGAGTTTCCGCCGCCGGAACAACGGCAACGTCCACCTTTGCCTGAACCGCAGGGGCCGGTCCAGGTCCTGCGCTACGGACCCGAGGGCGAGGTCGACAGCGCGCACCAGGTCAGCATCAGTTTCGATCGCTCGATGATCGCCGTCAGCGGCCAGGGCGACGCCATCGCCGAATCACTGCCGCTGCGCCTGCATCCGCAGATCGCTGGCCATTGGCGCTGGCTCGGCACCCGAACGCTGTTGTTCGAGCCGCAGGCGGCACGGCTGCCGATGGCAACCGAGTTCACCGTCGAACTGGATGCAACCACACGCGCTGCCGACGGCGCTGCGCTGGCCGAACCGTTGCGCTGGCAGTTCGCGACACCGGCCGTCACGGTGGTCGGCTCACATCCATCCGGCAGCGGCATCGCCCGCGATCCGCTGATCATGCTGCGCTTCGACCAGGATATCGACGCCGAGACCCTGCTGCCGCTGTTGAGTCTGCGCGCCGGCAGCCAAACGCTGCCGGCATTGCGTCAGGCCAGCGCCGACGAGATCGCCGCCGATGCCGCCGTCGCCGCCCTGGTCGCTCAGGCCCAACCGCAGCATTGGCTGGTGTTGCGGCCGCGCTCGTCGCTGCCGACAGCGACGACGATCGAAGTGGTGCTCGCGGCCGGTGCGCCATCGGCCGAGGGGCCGCGGCGAACGCAGCAACCTCAGCGCTTCTCGTTCACCACCCATGGTCCGTTCCGGGTCACCGAAGCCCGCTGCGGATGGCGTGGCGAGTGCTCGCCTTCCGACAACTTTTCGCTGACCCTGTCCAACCCCTTGCCCGACGAGGTCGACATCGAATCACTGATCAAGGTCGAACCGACGTTCCCTGGGCAACAGATCGTCGCCTCGCAGCGTCACATCCAGGTTTCCGGAATCAAACCCGGCCGGCGCGACTACACCGTGCACCTGTCCGACCGCTTGCGCGACCGCTACGACCAGCCCCTGGAGGGCGAGCGCGCGTTCCGCTTCAAGGTCGGCGCCGCGCCGGTTGCCCTGATGGTGCCGAACGATGGCCTGGTCACGCTCGACCCGTTCGTGTCACCGCGGCTGATCTTCCATCACATCAATCTCGCTAGCGTCCGTCTGCGCGTTCAGCGCGTAGAAACCACCGACTGGCCAGCCTTCCAGCAGGCGCGCAGCCAACTCTGGCGCGACGACAAGCCACCGTCGCTGCCTGGACGGGAGCTGTACAACGGCGAATGGCCCGTGCAGCACGAGCCCGAGACCCTGGTCACGACCGAACTGCCGCTGGCCGACTGGCTCGACGCCGGGCAGAAGGGCCACCTGGCGGTGCAGATCGAGATTGGCAATGCCGCACCCGGCGCGTCCCTGCCAGCGCACCACCGGCCACGATCGCTGCTGTGGTTGCAGGCTACTGATATAGGCATCGATACCGTGTCCGACCACGGCCAGTTGCGTGCCTGGGTCTCGCGCCTGCGCGACGGCAGCGCGATCGCCGATGCCGAACTGAGCCTGGAACCCGGCGCTGGCAGCGCACGCAGCAACAGCGACGGTCTGGCGCGCCTGGAGCTGCCAGCGAGTTCAAGTGAACGCCCGGAACTGCTGTGGCTGCAGGCCCGACTCGGTGACGATGTCGCCCTGCTTCCGAACAGTTCGCTGGCGTGGAGTCACGGCGGCTGGCAACGGCGCACGCGGCAGGACGAACTGCGCTGGCATGTCTTTGACGACCGTGCCATGTACCGGCCGGGCGAGCGCGTGCATATCAAAGGCTGGTTGCGAGTGGTCGAAGCGCGCCCGGACGGCGGTCTGCGTCTGCCCAAGAGTAGCGGCCCGATCCAATACAGTGTCATCGACGCGCGCGGCAACACCCTGCACAACGGCAATGCTGAACTGACTGGTCTGGGCGGCTTCGAGATCGCCTTCGACCTGCCGGAGACGCCAAACCTCGGTCATGCCCGATTGCAATTGGAGCTGCGCGAAAGCTCGACATCGAGCGGCCAGCAGCACCAGCATGGCTTCCAGATCCAGGAGTTTCGGACCCCGGAATTCGAAGTCGGCGCACGCATCGGCGACAACGGCGGCCCGTTTTTTGCCGGCCAGACCCTGGCGGCGCGCGTCGACGCCAGCTACTACGCTGGCGGAGCCCTGCCCGGCGCCGAGGTTGACTGGCGGGTTGTCACCACGCCCGGTCACTACACGCCGCCGAATCGCAGCGAATGGGCGTTCGGCTTCGGCTCGCCTTGGTGGTGGATGTCCGCTGCCAGCCCGACCGGGTCGGCGCAGGCGAGTCTGTCCGCTCGCACCGGTGCCGACGGTGGCCACGATCTCGCGATCGTGCTCGACCGCTACGATCAACCGCGGCCGTTGAGCGTGCAGGCAACGGCGAACGTGCAGGATGTCAATCGCCAGACCTGGTCCTCGTCGGCGACTGCCCTGGTGCACCCAGCCCTCACCTACGTCGGCCTGAAGACCGAACGCTACTTCGTTGATCGCGGCCAGCCCCTGGAGATCGAACTGATCGTCGTCGATGTCGACGGCAAGGCGATGCCCGCGCAGCCGGTCCAGGTGCAGGCCGGCCGCGTCGACTGGTTGCTGCGCGGCGGCCGCTACGACGAGCGCCTGCGTGATGTCCAGAACTGCGCTGTCGTCAGCGATCACGAAGGGCTGGCGCGCTGCCGCTTCAACAGCTCGATCGGCGGCCAGTACCGGATCACGGCAACCACGGTCGATGGCGAGGGCCGGCTCAATGCCACGCGAATCACGCGTTGGGTCAGCGGCGGCGACGCGCGGCCCGGCGACGA
The DNA here is from genome assembly GCA_964522235.1 of uncultured Rhodanobacteraceae bacterium. GTDB lineage: Bacteria > Pseudomonadota > Gammaproteobacteria > Xanthomonadales > UBA2363 > Pseudofulvimonas. Next base: position 474 of record CAZFUH010000312.1, on the reverse strand, counting down.
CAAGCTGGAAATCGAACCCGTGCTGTTCGTGCCTGATCAGGACGAATACGCTCCCGGCGACACCGCCCGGATCCTGGTGCAGGCACCGTTCGCCGACGCCGAAGGTCTGCTGACCCTGGGTCGGCACGGCATCGCCGAACAGCGCCGGTTCCGGATCGAAGGTCACGCGACGACACTGGAAATTCCCATCCGCAATGAGTGGATTCCGAATATCGAGTTGTCAGTGATCCTGGTCGGACGTGCGCCGCGCGATGGCGCCGAGGCCAGTGACGGTCGAGTGCCGCGTCCTGCGCAGGCCGGCGGAACACTGCAGCTACGAATTTCCCGTGCCGAACGCGTGCTCGCGGTCGCGGTCGAGCCGGCGCAGATGGCGCTGGCACCGGGGGCACGAACGCAGATCGACCTGCATGTTCGCGACGCCGCCGGCAAGCCGGTCGCTGGCGCTGAACTGGCCCTGCTGGTCGTCGACGAGGC
>CAZFUH010000311.1:0-4941 GCA_964522235.1 uncultured Rhodanobacteraceae bacterium | reverse complement strand
GCGTAAGCCAGCAGATTTACAGTCTGCCCCCGTTGGCCGCTTGGGTATCCCTCCATGGCGAGCCGCGTATTGTCACTGCTGGCCATCGCCTGTGTCAACGCCCGCCACGCCCAGAAACGGAGCCGATGCCTGGGCCGACATTGTCACTGGCGGCGGACCGGAGCGATTGGCGATAATCCCCGCCCCGGCCCGTCTGTCGACGGACCCGTTCTCGCCTCGTCCGGATGATACCCACCGCAGCCATCGTCGTACGCTGGGGTCCGCCCAGCGCGGGCGCTCGCCCCGCTCCCGCCGCCGAACTGAACTGGCCCGAGTTGCGCCCGGACCGTGAGCTGGAGCACTGGCCGCAACTGCTGCGCCGGCTGGCCGAACTGCATCGGCAGGGTCGTCCGGTCCTGCTGTTGGCGGCACCGGTACAACTGGCCGCGGGCGCGACCGAGCGACTGCTGGCCCTGGCCGGATCGATCGCCGGCTCGCAAACGCTGGCCAACAGCCAGGCTGGATCAGCGCAGCCGACCCTGGTGCTGGCCACCCTGAACGCCAACGAGCCCGAGTTCAGCCCATTGCCGCCGGGGCGATGCCTCGATGCCGGCACCGGAATCGCGACGTCGGACTCATTGTGCGCATGGCTGGGCCATGGCCTGCTGTTCGATTGGCATGAACCCCCGCTGCACGCCGGCCTGTGGCTGCCCGGCAGCGCAGAGATCCTGATGCAGGCGGACTGGCGGCCGGATCAACCGCTGCCGCCCCAGGTACGCAGCCTGATCGCGGCTTCGGTCCTGGCCGCGGATCCGGCCCACCCCTGGCGTGGCCCCGAGCCCTGGCAGCGCAACCAGATTCCGCCACCGATCCGGCCGCTCGATGCCATGCGCGTGCGCTGGCCGGACGTGGAGGTAGCGCCGGCCGGGTGCGCCCCGGAGCCAGGCAGGCCCGTCGTACTGCATGTCTGCCACGGTTGGGGCGGCGGCAGCGCCCGTTTCATCCGCGATCTGGCCGGCGCCGACGATGAACGCTGTCATCTGCTGCTCAGCGCCCACGGCGCCACGCCGCGCCAGCAGTTCGGCGAATGGCTGGAGCTGCGGCCGGCAGCGACGCCGGAGCTGCTGCTGGCCCGGTATCCGCTGTCGCCAGTGATCGCCGACAGCAGCGCCGACCACTCAATCTATGGCCAGGTGCTGGACGATGTACTCGAACACTGGCAGGTCGACGCAGTGATCGTGTCGTCCCTGATCGGCCATGACCTGGCCGCACTGGCCACCGGTCTGCCGACGCTCGTGGTCTGTCACGACTACTTCCCGCTATGGCCGGAGCTGCACTGCGACTTCGGCGATCCGGACCGGCGCTTCGACCGCACCGAGCTGGAACGCGACCTGGCGCGGTCGCCGGCAACGCTGTTCGCCGAGCATGATGTCGGCTACTGGTGGCGTCTGCGCCAGCGTTTCATCGAGATCGTCCGCCAGCACCGCTGCGGCCTGGTGGCACCGACCCGACAGGTGCAAGACAACTGGTTGCGGATGGCGCCCGAACTGAGCGAACTGGACTGGCAAGTCATCGGCCATGGCCTGCCGGCCTGGCCGGCACAACCACCGGCCAACGAGCCGCCGCCTGGACGGGCTCGCCTGCGCATCCTGGTACCGGGGCGTATCGCCGGCGGCAAGGGCATGGCCTTGTTGCAACCCCTGGCCGAGCGCCTGGATCGACGTTGCGAACTGCTTCTGCTCGGCGCCGGTCACGAAGGCCAGCAGTTGCTTGGGTATCCCGGCGTGCATCTGCTGTTTGACTATCGGCAGGAGCAGTTGCCGGCCCTGGTCGCCGATCTGCGGCCGGACCTCGCCCTGCTGCCGGCAACCGTCGCGGAAACCTTCGGCTACCTGCTCAGCGAACTGCAAAGCCTCGGCCTGCCGGTTCTGGCGACCGCCATCGGGAGCTACGGCGAGCGCATCCGCGACGGCGTCGACGGTCTGCTGACCGCGCCGGATGTCGACGCGATCCTTCGCCGCCTCGCCGAACTGGTCGAAAACCCGGCGCCCCTGGTCCAGATCCGGGCGCAACTGGCGCAAACCCCGCCGCGCAGCGCGAGTGCCATGGCGCAGGACTATCGCCGGTTGCTGCCCATTGCGGGCGAACGCGGGCATCGCGCTGCTACGCCACCCATCAGCGCCGTCGGCCTGGTTCGGGCTGGGCTTGAACGCAGCCTGTGGGAGGCTGAGCGCAACAACACATTGATGCTGGCCCGGCTGGACGAAACAGAAGCCGAACTGGAGCGCCGCGCAGAATGGGGCTTCACTGTCACAGGTCAGCTACGAGAACGCACCGAATGGGCGTTGTCGCTGGAACAGGATCTGGACCAGGCCCGGAAACACCACGTCGCCGACATTGAACGACTGAGCGCCGACATCGCGAGCCTGCAGCAGGCCCATGACGAAGAGCTGCACCGGATCTATAGCAGCCGCTCCTGGCGGGCAATGGCGCCGATGCGCTGGCTCGCGCGCAAGCTTCGCGGGGCCCGCGCTCGCGCGCGGTTCCAGCTGTGCCGGATCGCCAACCTGATGCATCGCCTGCGCCTGAGCCTGGCCACGCGCGGTTTGGCCGGCACCATCGGCCACCTGCGCCGACGTGGCCGCGGCACCGGGGTCGGTCCCGAGGGTGTGCTGCCGGTGGCGACCCCGACCAGCACCCAGCCGCCCGAGCAGGTGCCGGATTCGGAACGGCCCTTGGTTTCGATCATCATTCCGATCCACGGCAAACTGGCCTATACCTGTGCCTGCCTGGCCTCCCTGGCTGAACATGCGCTCGGGCCACCGTTCGAGATCATCGTCGTCGACGACTGCTCCCCAGACGACAGTGCCGAGGCATTGGCCAGCGTCCGCGGCCTGCACCTGCTGCGCAACGAAGAGAACCTGGGCTTCGTCGGCAGTTGCAATGCCGGCGCCGCGATCGCGCGCGGATCCTGGCTGGTGTTTCTGAACAACGACACCACGGTCACCGCCGGCTGGCTCGGCGCCCTGCTCGACAGCCATCGCGATTTCGACCAGCTTGGCCTGGTCGGCGCGCGTCTGGTCTATCCCGATGGTCGCCTGCAAGAAGCCGGCGGCCTGGTCTTCAGCGATGGCTCGGGCTGGAACTACGGTCGCTACGAAGACCCCGCCGATCCGCGCTACGGCTACGCCCGCGAATGCGACTACTGCTCCGGCGCCGCGATCTTGATCGAGCAGGCGCTGTTCACGCGCCTGGGCGGCTTCGATGAGCGCTACGCGCCGGCCTACTACGAGGACACGGACCTCGCGTTCAAGGTCCGGGCAGCCGGACTAAAGGTCATCTGCCAGCCGGCAGCCACCGTCGTTCACCATGAAGGGGTCACCAGCGGCACCGACACCGGCAGTGGCATCAAGCGCCACCAGGTGATCAACCAGGTGACGTTCAAGGCCCGTTGGAGCCAGGCACTGGAACGCCAACCGGCACCGGGAACCCCGGTTGAATCGATCGTCCGCTCGGCGCCGCACGGCCGCATCCTGGTCATCGACGCGACCACGCCGCAGCCGGACCAGGACTCCGGCTCGGTACGCCTGAGCCACGTTCTGCGTCTGCTGCGCGAATCCGGCCGCCACGTGACCTTCTTCGCCGACAACCGTGCCTACGTGCCCGGCTACACCGAGGCCTTGCAACGACTCGGCATCGAAGTGCTGTATCACCCGTGGCTCGGCGACCCGGTCGCCTGGCTACGCGAACACGGCCCGCAGCTTGACGCAGTCATGGTCTGTCGCCACTACATCGCCACCAATTATCTCGATCTGGTGCGCCAATACGCCCCCAGAGCCCGTTTCATCTTCGATACTGTCGACCTGCACTACCTGCGCGAGGAGCGTGCCGCCGCGCTCGCCGGCAGCGACGACATCGCTCGTCAGGCCGCGCGCACGCGCAGCCAGGAACAACGCCTGATTCGTGCCAGCGACGTCACCCTGGTCGTCAGTCCGGTCGAACAGGAGCTGCTGCGACGCGAGCTGCCTGGCGCCCGGGTCGAAGTGCTGTCAAACGTGCACCCGGTGCTGGGGTGTCGACGCAGCTGGGCGCAACGACAGGACTTGTTCTTCGTCGGCGGCTTTCAACACCCGCCGAACATCGACGCGGTGGCGTGGTTCTGCACCGAAGTATTCCCGCTCGTGCGCAGCGAACTGCCGGATGTGCGCTTCCACGTCATCGGCAGCCGGATCACACCGCAGGTGCAGGCCCTGGCCGGGGCCGGTGTCGAGATTCACGGTCATGTCCCGGACCTGGAGCCCTACCTGGACGGCTGCCGGATCGCTCTGGCGCCGTTGCGCTACGGCGCCGGCGTCAAGGGCAAGGTCAATATGAGCATGAGCTACGGCCAACCCGTGGTCGCCACCCGGATCGCGGTCGAGGGCATGCACCTGGTGCCGGAGCAGGAAGTGCTGGTCGCCGACGATGCCGCCGGCTTCGCCGCCGCCGTAGTCCGGCTGTACCGCAACGAGGCGCTATGGAACCGCCTGTCAGCTGCCGGCATCGACAACGTCCGCCGGCATTTCTCGTTCGATGCCGCCCGGGCGGCGCTGGCGCGGGTGCTGGCACGGTAAAGGTCGCCCACGGCCTGCCGAAGACCATCGCAGCGAGCCCATGACTTCCGACCTGGTTGACGAACTCCGCTACGGTGTTATACTCACCTACAACACCAGTCAAGGAGCACAGCAATGCTTCGCTTTCACATCCATCGACTGATCTTCGCAGCCGTGGTCCTGGCCCCGCTGATTGCCGGCGGAATGCTGCTCGGCGCGGCCGGATCCGAGCGCCAATCGGTTGGCATGACCATCAGTTCTGGGATCGAGCAGCACGAGGACAGAATGATCGAAGCCGCCGCTGTCCGCTCCGGTAATGACCAGGCCCGCCGGGTTCGCAGCGCCGAATTGAGCTGGCCCTTTTTCTCCT
>CAZFUH010000310.1:1631-4944 GCA_964522235.1 uncultured Rhodanobacteraceae bacterium | reverse complement strand
AAGCTGCGCCAGTTCGACCTCGACGGCATCGGCCGGGAAATGGCTGCGAAAGTTCGTGCCGCACCACAACTGCTGGAACGCGCCGCCGTCATCGTTGACCTGAACGAATTTTCCGCCCCTCCCGGAAGCGGCGAGCTGAACGCCCTGCTGGACACCCTGCGCCAGGCCGGCATGCTTCCGGTCGGATTGACCTACGGCAGTCCGGCCATCGACGCGCTGGCGCGTGCCGTCGGGCTGCCGTTGTTCAGCCGTTTCCGTGCCAACTTCGATACCGAAACGCCGGCATCGAGCACCGCCCCAGCCGCCGCCCCGGCGCCGCCACCTCGACCGGTGTCGGCACCGGCCGGCGTCCACGTCCACGACGGACACGTCCGCTCGGGCCAGCAGATCTATGCGCGCGGCTGCGATCTGACCGTGATCGGCCAGGTCAGCGCCGGTGCCGAACTGATTGCCGACGGCTGCATCCATGTCTATGGCGGCCTGCGTGGCCGGGCCCTGGCCGGAGCCGCCGGCGAAACCCAGGCGCGGGTGTTCTGCCGCGAGTTCGAGGCCGAACTGGTCGCCGTCGCCGGCAACTACCGGGTACTGGAGGACGCCGACCCGAAACTGCGGGGCAAGTCGGTCCAGGTGCGCCTGCAGGGTGAACGGTTGTTGTTCGAACCGTTATCATGATCACGGAATGTCCGGCTGACCGGACCCTTCCGCGGGCTGGCCGAACCCGGCACAGGCTGGATCGGATCCGGTCGTTTTTTTCCTTGTCCAGCGGCGGTCACGCCATCGGAGAACCCAGTTGAGCGAAGTCATCGTCGTCACATCCGGCAAAGGCGGGGTCGGCAAGACCACGACGTCCGCGTCGATGGCCATGGGTCTTGCCCGTCGCGGTCACAAGGTCGCGGTCATCGATTTCGATGTCGGGCTGCGCAATCTGGACCTGATCATGGGCTGCGAACGCCGGGTCGTCTATGACTTCGTCAACGTGGTCAACAACGAAGCCTCGCTGAAGCAGGCGCTGATCAAGGACAAGCGCCAGGACAACCTGTCGATCCTGGCGGCGTCGCAGACCCGGGACAAGGATGCGCTGACCAAGGAAGGCGTCGAACGGGTACTCGATGAGTTGCGCCAGGACTACGACTACATCGTCTGCGACTCGCCGGCCGGGATCGAGAAAGGAGCGTACCTGGCGATGTACTTCGCCGACCGCGCGATCGTGGTGGTGAACCCGGAGGTGTCTTCGGTGCGCGATTCCGATCGCATCCTCGGCCTGCTCGCGAGCAAGACCCGGCGCGCCGAGCTGGGTGACGGCAAGGTCAGCGAACACCTGCTGCTGACCCGATACAGCCCCAAGCGTGTCGCCGATGGCCATATGCTCAGCCTCAAGGACGTCGAGGACATTCTCGGCATCGAAGTGGTCGGCGTGATCCCCGAATCCGAACAGGTGCTGGAATCGTCCAATTCCGGTACGCCGGTGATTCTCGACAGCGACTCGCTTGCCGGGCAGGCCTACGAAGATGCCGTTGCCCGCCTGCTCGGCGAGGCCCGTCCGCTGCGTTTCTTGGAGGCCGAGAAGAAGGGCCTGTTCGCGCGCCTGTTCGGAGGCTGAGCCAATGGGACTCCTGGACCTGTTCCGCAGCCGCCCGAAGAACACCGCCGCCGTCGCCAAGCAGCGCCTGCAGATCATCATCGCCCAGGGTCGTGCCGAGCGCGGTGGCCCGGACTACCTGCCCATGCTCAAGCGCGAGCTGCTGGAGGTGATCCGCAAGTACGTCCATGTCGATCCCGATGCGGTCGAGGTCAACCTGGCGATCGAGGGCGACCACGAAGTGCTGGAGATGAACGTGATCCTGCCCGACCGCCCCGCTGCGACCGATGTCGACTGATGCCGCGGCGGCTGTCCGCCCGGTCCTGACCCTGGCCGAGATCGGCCTGGAACCGGTCCGACGGTTGCTGAGCGACCATGGTCTGAAACTGGTTGCGGTCGCTGACGATGCCGCGATACCCGGCAGTTACTGGGGCGAGCCAGAAGCCGGCGTCATCGGCGCCTGTGTCTACGCCCGAGCCGACACGCCGGTGCATTCGCTGCTGCACGAAGCCTGTCACCTGATCGTGCAGCCGCCGGAGCGGCGTGAGCACGTGCATACCGATGCCAGCGACAGCGTCGAAGAGGAAGACGCCGCCTGCTATCTGCAAATCCTGCTCGCCGACGCCCTGCCTGGCGTCGGCCGCGAGCGTCTGCTCGCCGACATGGATGCCTGGGGCTACAGCTTCCGCCTGGGCAGCGCCCGCGCCTGGTTCGAGCTCGATGCCAACAATGCCCGTGACTGGCTGTGCGTGCGCGGACTTTTGCCGGCACCAGCCGCTGGCGCCGGAATGCGGCATCGACCCGGCGCAATGACCTCAGTGTCCCTTCTCAACCTCTGACTGTTCTCCTCACCGGTCCAGATCTATTGCGCTGCGCCTTGCCGGATCAGCAAGCCGTATGCTGCAATCGCTGCCATTCGCTCGCGCATGGATGAAGAGGAAACGCCGATGACCGAACGCAACCGCCCCTGGCTGGACAGCTATCCAGCCGGTATTCCGGCCGAAATCGATGCCGACCGCTACAGTTCGATCGGTGCGATGCTGGAGGAGGCGTTCAGCAGTTTCGTCGACAAGCCGGCGTTCACCCAGTTTGGTCACACCTTTCGCTACGGCGAGATCGACCGTCTCAGCCGCGACTTCGCCGCCTACCTGACCGGCGAGCTCAGACTCCGGCGCGGCGATCGGGTGGCGATCATGATGCCCAACCTGCACCAGTACCCGATTGCGCTATGCGGCATCCTGCGCGCCGGACTGACCGTGGTCAATACCAATCCGCTGTATACCCCGCGCGAACTGAAACACCAGCTGCGTGACTCCGGCGCCAAGGCGATCGTCGTGGTCGAGAACTTTGCCGATACCGTCCAGAAGGTGCTCGCCGACACCGACGTCAAGCACGTCGTGCTGACCACGGTCGGCGAGATGGTTCCCGGATTGAAGGGGCGGATCGTCGACTTCGTCGTCAAGTACATCAAGAAAATGGTGCCGCGGCATGGTTTGCAGCAGTACGTCCGTTTCAAGAAGGCGCTTCGGATCGGCGCCAACCATGACTTCAAGGCGCCCGAGGTCGAAGGGAAGGAAATCGCCTTTCTGCAATACACCGGCGGCACCACCGGCCTGGCCAAGGGTGCGATGCTGACCCACCGCAACATGGTCGCGAACATGTTGCAGGTCAAGACCTGGCTCACCGGCAGTTCCCGGATCGGCGAGGAGGTCATCGTGACCGCGCTGCCGCTGT
>CAZFUH010000310.1:0-1621 GCA_964522235.1 uncultured Rhodanobacteraceae bacterium | reverse complement strand
GATTGCGTCCGCGAACTGTCTGGTGTTCATGCAGATGGGCGGACGCAATCTGCTGATCCTCAATCCGCGCGACATGAAGGGTTTCGTCAAGGAGCTCAAACCCTGGCGTTTCACCGTGATCACCGGCGTCAACACCTTGTTCAACGGCCTGCTCAATACCGAGGGCTTCGACCAGCTGGATTTTTCCAAGCTGCAACTGAGCCTGGGCGGCGGCATGGCGGTGCAGCGGCCGGTCGCCGAACGCTGGAAGAAGGTCACCGGCTGCACTCTGCTGGAGGCCTATGGCCTGACCGAAACCTCGCCAGCGGCGTGCATCAACCCGATGGGGCTGCCCGAATACAACGGCTCGATCGGCCTGCCGGTGCCATCCACCGAGTGCGTCGTCCGCGACGAGCATGGCCAAGATCAACCGCACGGCGAGATCGGTGAGCTGTGCATCCGTGGCCCGCAGGTCATGACGGGCTACTGGCAGCGACCCGAGGAAACCGCCAAGGTGCTCAGCAAAGATGGCTGGCTGCGTACCGGCGACATGGCGAAGATGGATGAAAGCGGTTTCTTCTTCATCGTCGATCGCAAGAAGGACATGATCCTGGTGTCCGGCTTCAACGTCTACCCGAACGAAATCGAGGATGTCGTCGCCGCTCACCCCGGCGTTCTCGAAGTGGCCGCCATCGGCATTCCCGACGATCATTCCGGCGAGGCGGTCAAGATCGTTGTCGTGCGCAAGGACCCGAACCTGGATGCCGACACGCTGAAGGCGTATTGCAAGGAAAACCTCACCGGCTACAAGCGCCCGCGCGAGATCGAGTTCCGTGACGCGCTGCCGAAAACCAATGTCGGCAAGATTCTGCGCCGCGAGTTGCGCGACGAGGTCACTGCCGGCGGCAAGACTTAGCCCGCGCCACAGACTCCACTCAGGCAACGGGTCGGCGACCGTTGCCCGGGATATCGAGGAAACGGCCCAGCAATCAGTCGCAGGACTCGCGCAGCGACAGCGCACGAGCCAAGTCGCGCCAATCGAAGGCGACCATGCCCTGGTCGTCGTGAACGGCGTAGAACACGCCAGCGGGAAAACGCCGCGTCGGCGTCTGGTGCAGCCAGATGCCGTCGGTGTTCGCGGTGCGCTCGCCGGAAAAAGCACCAACGTACTCCAGGCTTTCGCGGTCGAACAGATGGAATGAGGTCAAACCCTTGTCCTGCGCCGTGGTCAGCCAGTAGCCGCTGCCGTCTGGACAGGCGAACAGCGCAATGCCTTCGGCTTGCGCGTGCAACCGGTCGCTGCCGATCGTCTGCCCACTGAACTGGCCGAACAGATCGTAGACCTTGAGCTCGTTCGCATACGACTCGTCTTCCTCGGCGATCAACAGGCGATCGTTCGTGCGGTCACCCCAGATCGACTCGACGATGCGCAGCGCCCCGCGTTCGCTGGTGTCGCCAAAGGAAAACACCAGTTCGGCACCCACCTGCTCGCCGCGCACCTGGACCCGGTACAGCTTGATCCGTTGATCGAGTTGTTCCAGCGCCGGCACCTGGCCATCCGCCGATTCATAGGCATCGGTGACATACAGGCGGTAGCTGCCACCATGGTACTCGGCCCAAAGACCGTAGGGCTTGATCAGCT
>CAZFUH010000309.1:3922-4961 GCA_964522235.1 uncultured Rhodanobacteraceae bacterium | reverse complement strand
TGTCGGTGTTCGGTCGTGTGCCGCTGTTCTTCTACGTCCTGCATCTGCCGCTGATCTCCGGGACGGCGCTGATCTGGGGATGGCTGTCGTTCGGGCAGGCGGTGAACTTCTACATCGGTCCGGGCGGTGTCCCGGCCGGCTACGCACCGAGTCTGGCGCGCGCCTACCTGGTCTGGCTGGTGCTGCTGGTCGTGCTCTATCCGCTTTGTGCCTGGTACGACCGCTACAAGAGCCGCCATCCGGAAAGCCGCTGGCTGCGATTACTCTGAGCCGCCCTCGAAACCATCGGCAAAGATGTCCAGCGGACGGACCTGCAGGCCGTTGAGCGCAGCCCCGTTGGCGGCGATCGCACCCGGCGGTATGCCGGAATGCAGGTCGAGATCGCCACTGACGCCGACCACGGCGATATGACGCGAGTAGGTGATCAGTTCCTCGTGCGTACCGGGCCAGGGTCCACCGACTTCGAAGTACGGCACGCCGGGCTCCTGGTCGACGCTGGTATAGGACAGGACATCGGGCTGGTTCGGCATCCGGGCGTAGATCAGCACCTCGTATCGGCCGGGCGCGAGGCCGTCCAGATAGATGCACGATTCCAGAGTCGGGCTGAAGGTGACCAGATAGTCGTCCATCAACAGCGCATCGTCTCCGGTGGTATCAGGATCGATCACGGTCGGCGTATCGAAACCGCCGATCTGGCGCAGACTCACCGTGGTCGGCTCACCGTCGAGCCCGAGCAGATTCGGGGTGGTGACGCCATGATCGCCGCGCAGGCTGTTCCAGACACCGGGCAGGCCGGCGGCGCCATAGCTGGGCGGTGGCCCGGCGCCGGGTTCGCCGAAATCGATATTGATCGCCTGAGCGAACAGCGGCGGTGCGAAGACCGCGCCGGCAAGTGCGAAGAGCGCGAGTGAGCACATATAGCGGACGGACATGGCGACCTCCCGTAATGTTTGGTTGCGATGACGGCAACCGCGCCAGTATCGCAGCAATGGGCCGATGTTGCGGAAAGCGCCGGGCGCGGGCCTCCGAGGCGATCGGA
>CAZFUH010000309.1:2094-3912 GCA_964522235.1 uncultured Rhodanobacteraceae bacterium | reverse complement strand
CCGGGCGGCCGCGATTTCCGGTCGATCAGCCGATCACTTCAGCTCGACGCATACGGCGGCGATGCGGACTCGGGGTCTTGCGCGGCATTGGTGGCGGCAGCGCCGTTGGGCCTCATGGCTTCGCACTTGCGCGGCGCCGGCTTCCGGCTTCGGCAGCGGTCCGGTATGCTCCGGCACCGCACATCCCAGGTTGCCGCTGCGCAGTTGCGCGCCCGAGCAGAGCCGATAGCGATCACGAATCATGGTTGGTATACCCAGATTGAACGCGGGCTTCGCCGTGCTGTTGTCGATGCCAGTGCCGCTGTCGCGGTTGCTGGTCTGCGCGCTGGTTCTGGCGACGGCTGCCTGCGCGATGAAGCCACGCAGAGATGACGTCGGCTGGCGGCCGGTCACGATCGATGATTCGGTGCAGGTCGATCGTTTTCGCATTGTCGGACGACTTGCGGTCAGTGATGGCCGCGATGGCGGCAGCGCAAGTTTCCTCTGGACCCAGCGCGGCGACGATTACGAGTTCGAGCTGCGCCAGCCGGTCAGTCAACGCACCTGGCGGTTGCGCGGCGACCGCGACGGCGCGGTGCTTGAAGGCGGCGACGAGGGACCGCGACGGGCGGACTCGGCGGAATGGCTGCTGCGCGAGGCGCTGGGCTGGGAAGTGCCGGTGCTGGCCTTGCAGTCCTGGGTCCGCGGCTTGGCCAGCGCGTCGATGCCGGTACAGGCGGAGACGCGAGATGAACATGGACGTCTGCGCGGGCTGGAGCAGGGCGGCTGGCGGGTCGAGTATCGCGGCTGGCTCGATGGCGGTGCCTGGCCGACCCGCATCCAGGCCCAGCAGCCACCGTACAGCGTGCGTTTGAGCGTCCAGAACTGGTTCGTTCCCAGCAACGCCGGCCGCAGCAGGAACTGAGGTGTGGGCAGTCGACTGACGCTGCCGGCACCGGCGAAACTGAACCTGTTTCTGCACGTCACTGGCCGCCGGCCGGACGGCTATCATGAGTTGCAGACGGTGTTTCAGCTGCTGGACTGGGGCGACGAGATCGGGTTGGACTGCCGCGACGACGGCCGCATCGAGCGCAGCGGCGGCGAGCCCGGGGTAGCCGTCGACGATGACCTTGCAATTCGCGCCGCGCACCTGCTCGCGGCCGAAGCCGGGACCGTTCCGGGAGCCGATATCGTCATCCGCAAACGGATTCCGGCCGGTGCCGGACTGGGCGGCGGCAGTTCCGATGCCGCCACCGTCCTGCTCGGATTGAATCGCTTGTGGAATCTGGGTATCGACGACAAACGATTGATCGAGCTGGGATTGTCCCTTGGCGCCGATGTGCCGGTCTTTGTCGCCGGCCGCAGTGCGTTTGCCGAAGGGGTCGGCGAGCGCCTGCAGCCGCTGGACCTGCCCGAGCGCTGGTATGCGCTGGTTTGGCCTGAATGCGCGGTCGCGACCGCGGGAATTTTCCAAGCGCCTGAATTGACAAGAAACACGCCGGCTTTGACAATAGCGGACTTTCCTGGTGTCGCCACTCGAAACGACCTGCAAGCGATCGCGATCCGGCAGCAGCCGATGATTGCTGAAGCGCTCGACTGGCTTTCGTGCCATGGCGACGCCCGGATGAGTGGTAGCGGGTCGGCCGTGTTCGCCGCCGTCGCCAACCGGGAAGCCGCGCAGACGATTGTCCGCGACTGCCCCTGGCCGGCCTGGGCGGTGCGTGGTACCAACGTGTCGCCTGTGCATCGCGCGCTTGGCCTGGCGCCTTGAGCGGCGAGGCGAGGCGAGGCGAAAGTCGGGCAGGAAGCCGGCAGGTAGCGAAGGTGCTGCCAACGAAG
>CAZFUH010000309.1:0-1994 GCA_964522235.1 uncultured Rhodanobacteraceae bacterium | reverse complement strand
GAGCGAGGCCCAGGCGAATGCCTGGGTCCGCGAGGCGAAAGTCGGGCAGGAAGCCGGCAGGTAGCGAAGGTGCTGCCAACGAAGCGAACGCGGCCCAAGGATGGGCCGCCCGCGCGGCGCGAAGGCGCCAAGCGCGAGCGAGGCCCAGGCGAATGCCTGGGTCCGCGAGGCGAAAGTCGGGCAGGAAGCCCGATCTTTCGCCAAGAATTGGGGCGTCGCCAAGCTGGTAAGGCACGGGATTTTGATTCCCGCATTCGCAGGTTCGAGTCCTGCCGCCCCAGCCAATTCGAGCGGCGCTGCCGTCGTCGTCACCAGCGACTCGGCAGCGATTGGACCGGCTTCATGCCGGATGTGGACACCTTCATCTGTCCCTGGGCGGATGGACACGGCAGGCGCTAAGCGATGGACACGGACGGCATCCTGATCTTCAGCGGCAGGGCGAACAGGCCGCTGGCAGAATCGATCTGCCAGGAGTTGGGTATTCCGATGGGCAAGGCGCTGGTGGGCACCTTTTCCGACGGCGAAGTGCAGGTCGAGATCGAGGAGAACGTACGCCGGCAGGAAGTGTTCGTGGTACAGCCGACCAGTGCGCCGACCGCCGATCACTTCATGGAGCTGCTGGCGATCGTCGATGCCCTGAAGCGGGCGTCGGCAACCCTGGTGACGGCGGTGATTCCCTATTTCGGCTACGCCCGCCAGGATCGCCGGCCGCGCTCGGCGCGGGTGCCGATCACGGCCAAGGTGGCAGCGAAGATGATCGGCGCCGTTGGTACCGACCGCGTGCTGACTGTCGATCTGCATGCCGATCAGATCCAGGGTTTTTTCGAGATGCCGGTCGACAATGTCTACGCCTCGCCGGTATTGCTCGCCGACATCTGGCGCCAACAGGGTTCGGACGACCTGATCGTGGTTTCGCCCGATGTCGGTGGCGTGGTGCGCGCTCGGGCAATCGCCAAGCGGCTCGACGATGCCGATCTGGCAATCATCGACAAGCGCCGGCCGCGGCCGAACGAGTCGACGGTGATGAATATCATCGGCGACGTCCAGGACAAGCTGTGCGTGCTGGTCGACGACATCGTCGATACCGCCGGCACCCTGTGCTCAGCGGCGCGCGCGCTGAAAGAGCGAGGCGCGCGCCGGGTAGTCGCATACTGCACACATCCGGTGCTGTCCGGTGCTGCGATCGACAATCTGGAAGGCTCGGTTCTCGACGAGCTGGTGGTGACCGATACCATCCTGCTCAACGAGCGTGCCGCCAAGTGCCGGCGCATCCGGCAGCTCAGTGTCGCCGAGCTGCTGGCCGAGACCATTCGCCGCATCGCCTTCGGGCAGTCGGTGAGTTCGCTGTATGTGGATTGAGACAGAGATTTAAGGAAGACGGCGGAGGGAGCAGGAATCCGGGAACGGCACGGCAGATGTCGACGCTTTTCCCCTCTTCTGGTTTCCCAAACCCTTTTCCTACCGTACCCCCGCTGGTCGCGGTGGGGGATGACATGCCGAAAGGCAACCTGAAGCAAAGAGGCAACACACATGGCAACCAGCCACAAAATCGAAGTCCAGCTGCGTGACGACCAGGGCAAGGGTGCGAGCCGCCGCCTGCGTCGCGCCGGCATGGTCCCCGCCATCGTCTACGGTGGCGATCTGCCGCCGCGGTCGATTCAGATGCACCACAACACCGTGTTCCTGCTGACCAAGAACGAGTGGTTCTACTCGGCCATTCTCGATCTGAGCCTGGACGGCGACGTCCAGCCGGTGCTGTTGCGCGACATGCAGCGACATCCGTTCAAGCCGCAGATCCTGCATCTGGATTTCCAGCGCGTGAAGGCCAACGAGGCGATCCGCGTGCGCGTGCCGCTGCACTTCCTCAACGAGGAAAAATCGACTGCCGGCAAGGCTTCCGGCGTCGTCGTCTCGCATGCGATGACCGACATCGAGGTTTCCTGCCTGCCGCGCAACCTGCCCGAGTTCATCGGTGTCGATCTGATCGATCTCGA